>JAFDHG010000039.1 GCA_019308925.1 Deltaproteobacteria bacterium | reverse complement strand
CGAACTAGAGCGATCTCCATTTGGGAGGAGTTGGCTTCCAGGGAGAGGACGGAGGGGCCCTGGGGATGGATCCTGAGGTTGCCCTTGAGGGCCAGGTCGCCCTTCAAGTTGAGCACCTTTTGCAAGGGAGGAAATTTTGGACCCAACTCTTCTAAATCAAAGCCCTTTTTAGAGAAGAAGGTCAGCTTGCCTGAGGGCCTCCTCTGGAGATCTCTGAACTCACCCTCTATTTGAAAGGGGGTTTCTTCTATTTGGAGGGTGGATTTTAGCCCCAATTCCCCTTTCTCCCAGCATAGGTCGGCCTCCGGGCGCAGGAGGAGGTCGAGGTCCTGGATCAACTTCTCCCCCCTTTGCTCCAGAGAGAGGGCCTTCAGGAAGATCTCACCCTGGACCTTGAGGGCGGAGCCTGTATCCCCTTGGAAGTTCAGATCCACCTTTAATCCACCATGGAGGGCAGGGCCTTTTTCACCTGCCAGAGTTCTTATAAGGTCATCCGGCCTGTGGAGGTCAACCCTTAACCGCCCCTCCAAGGGGGTCCTTTTCAGGTCGATGGTTTCTCCCAGTGGGCCCAGCCATCCCTCTAGCGATAAGTCACCTGGTGCCCATTTCAGGGAGAGGTCGTATTTTATCCTTTTCTTCAAGGAGAGGTCCCTCAGGTCCAGGTCTATCTTCTCGATTTCGGTCCGGCGGGCGGGGGTGATAGCCCTGTCCAGATAGACGAAATTCCCTCCCTTTATTGATGCCTTGGAGATGAAAAGGCCTTGGAGGACCTTCGATTCCTCCGTCTTTACCCTTGCGCTCTTCAACCTTCCCCTTCTTCCCCTTTTGATCTTTTCATCCATGAGAGGGATGTTCAACCTCCCCCCCTTATCCCGCTCGATGAAGACCTTGGGTTTTTGCAGGGTAAGCCCCGCTATCTCCTTCCTCCCCACCAAGAGGGGGAGGAGTTTAACCCTGACCTTTAAAACCCGCAGGGAGAGGAAGGGTGTGGGAGAGAAACCCGAGATGTTGGATATCACCAAATTCTCTATCTTTGCCCCCAAGGTAGGTAGGATGGTTATACGCAGTCCCTCTAAAGAGACCTCCCTCTGCAGGACCCCCCCCAGTCTTGCCTCGATCATCCCCTTATATCGATCCAGACTGATTAGGTAGGGCAGAATGAAGGCTGCCGCGATCAGCAGCAGAAAAAAGGAGAGGATACCGATCGCCACGATCTTAGTCCCTTTTTTCATTCCCTTTTTCTCCAAGCCCTAATGAGGGTTTGTACTCACCCCTGACTACTGGAATCCTTGACCTCTTGAATCCTTTAAGTTGGGATTATCTATGCGGCTCGATGATCACCTTGATGGATTCCCTGGCCTCGGCGACCAGTTGGAAGCCCAGACCTGTCTCTGCTAGACCCAACCGATGGGTGATCATTTCATGCACAGGCACCCTGCGGGCACGGATCAATTCTATGGCTACTGTGATGTCCAGGGGGCTGCCAGCATAGGAGGGCATCAGTGTGATACCGTTGCGCCAGAAATCGTTAAAAGGGACAGGAAGGTCCACGCCTGGCTCTTTTGGTGCAAAGAACAGCACAGTCCCTCCGCGATCCACAGATTGCAAGGCCTGGATAAGAGCAGGAAGGGCTCCAGTACAAACGATCACTGGGTCGGCCAGCCTATCTTGGTTGGCCTGGCGCAGGCAGGCAGGCACATCTTCTTCGGCGTGGATCACAACATCGGCCCCAAAGCGCTGCGCTGCATCCAGGCGATATTCGTTGATGTCCGTGGCCACTATTCGCCCGGCACCTGAGGCGCGGGCCAGGGCCACGTGAAGTAGCCCGGAAATGCCGCTGCCGAGGACGAGGACAGTTTGCCCCGGATGCAGGCGCGCCAACCTCTGCCCGCGCACGACGCAGGCCAGCGGCTCGATAAATGCCCCATCCTCGAACGATACCTCATCAGGCAGCAGGAATACACCCCGGTCCACGTTGATCTGTGGCACACGCAGGTATTCGGCAAAGCCACCGGGATCGTAATTGGTGTTGCGTAGGGTCTCGCAGACCGTATGATGACCGTTTAGGCAGTAACGGCATGTATTGCAAGGGACGTGGTGGGAGACGAAGACCCTGTCACCGACCTTGTAGCGTTCCACGCCCTCCCCAACTTCGACAATCTCTCCCGTGATCTCGTGACCTAGTACCAGAGGAGCCCTTTTGATGCGATACCATTCCATCACATCGCTGCCACAGATGCCGCTGGCCATCACCTTGACCAATAACTCGCCAGGGCCAATCTGCGGCGTTGGCATCTCCTCCAACCGCACGTCTGTGTTGTTGTAATACATTGCCACGCGCACGATATCTTCCTAAAAAGCAAACAATTCAGTTGCTTAGAAAATAACCATACAAAAATCCTTCCCCTCCCCTGGGGGAGGGGATAAAGGGGAGGGGGGAGTTAATATTTCCACCCTCACCCCAGCCCTCTCCCGCCAGCGGGAGAGGGGGAGTAAAAAGAAATTTTCATCTCAGGGTTCTTCTGTTGGCAGTGGTGTTTCTACCGTTCGCCACTTTTAACGCTTTTGAACAGGTTGTGAGCCTCTTTAACAGTAGCGTTCTCGTGGATTATGGCCCGCAAAGCCCTGGCCATGGCCACTGGGTGTTCATTTTGCCAGACGTTCCGGCCCAGGTTCACACCTACGGCCCCTCTCTGCATACCATCATAGACAAATTCGAGTACCTCAAGCTCTGTCTCACACTTGGGACCACCCGCCATGACCACGGGAACAGGACAACCATTTACAACTCTGTCAAAGTCTTCGCACCAGTAGGTCTTCACCACGCTGGCGCCCAGTTCGGCAGCAATGCGAGAGCACAAGGCCAGGTAGCGGGCATCCCTTTTCTCCAGTTCTTTGCCCACAGCGGTAACCGCCATGACTGGAATGCCATACTCTTCGCATTCATTCACAAGATTCGCCAGATTTAACAGCGAATCATGTTCGTAATCGCTGCCGACAAAGATGGAGAGACCCACAGCAGCCACATTAAGGCGAATAGCGTCTTGCACAGAGGTAGTAATTCCCTCGTTAGCCAGGTCTTTTCCAATGACGCTGGTACCGCCGGATACTCTGAGGATGATCGGTTTGCTGTTAGTGGGATCTATACACGATCGCAATACACCTCTGGTAACAAAAAGGGCGTCACAATACGGCAGAAGTGGTTTGATTGTTTCGCCTGGTTTCTCCAACATACGGGTGGGTCCTTGAAAATATCCATGATCTATTGGTAAAAAGAAACAGTGGCCATCAGATTGGATCAGTTGCGACATACGGTTTTTCATTCCCCAATCCATTTTGGCTTCCTCCTATATCTATTCATGGTTTTTAGGTCTGACGATCATTGATAAAAACTCGCTTTCTGATGGCACGAGTATAGAGGAAAGACGCTTGAGGGTCAAGTGAAAAGGCGCCTCAATAGTAATGCCTCAGTTATCAGGAGTGGAGGACCCCTTATCCCCTCGCTTCAGAGCTTTCGCGGTGACCCTTTCGGGGTTCGCAGGCGGGGAGTACTTGCCCCTTCCCCGCTCTAAAGGCGGGGCTTTCCCCTTCCTGCTCACCCTCGGTGGGTGCCCCACCGCTCCCAGCAACTTCGCTCGGGGACAAGAGGCCCTTTGAAGCCCATCCCCCAAGACTGAGGTATTACCCTCAATAGCCGAGCATCAGGAGCCCTTTTTGAACTTATCCAGGCACTCCCGGCTGCAGAAGTAGTAGACCTCTCCATTGATCTGGGCCTTGAGCGCCGTTTCCTTGGGGATGTAGGTATGACATTGGGGGTCCTGGACAAGTTCCTTGTCGGCTGATTCCCCATGGTACCTTTTAAAGATCTTCTGCTGGCGTTTAGACGAAAAAAAAGACTTTTTGAGAAAATAGTAGAGGAGATAGAGCAGGGCAAAAAAGATGAGGTATCTCATGGCCTAATAATGATACAAAGAGGGAGATTTGTCAATTTCATTTTCCCGTAGAACCCATCACCTTTTTTTGACATTCTTAAAAAGGATTTATTTGCTACATCGATGAGGGGTGGGGAAGAGAGATGCTCGCTGCTTAACTCTTCTCTTTAGTCCACATGATTTGCTTTTGATTCTTAAACCTAATCACGCCTCTATTTTCTGGATAATAGTAAAATGAAAATTTGTATTCTTCTCCTTCTCGGTTCTCGTAGTAGATGGTGTACAAGATGCCTTTTTCTTCGCGGATCTTTTCTATTTCTATGTTTGTGATAGCATAGGTGTCAAAGTTCCCCTCTCCGGTTCCGAAGATAACTGCGTCCTTCTTGAACTCGAAAAGGCGATCAGCGTATTTTGGTGCCGAGGTCTTCCACATCCCAATCAAATCGTTCGGAACCGATCTGTTTTTTTCGCATTGACATCCGAAGAATATAATGAGAATGACCAATACTACTAAAACCCTTTCTACTTTCATTTATGTCCCTCCTTCTCTGTCTTCCTGCGCCATGACCTCTAAAAAGGCCTGCACTATCTTTGGGTCGAACTGGCTACCGGCCCCTTGCTTAATAATTTCAATGCCACGCTCGCGGTCCAGTGCGTGTCGGTATGGCCGGTGTGAGGTGAGGGCATCAAACACGTCGGCCACCGCAAAGATGCGGGCGCCCAAACTTATGGCCTCTCCGGCGAGGCCATCAGGGTAACCGGTACCATCGAAACGCTCATGATGCTGCAACACTATGGGTATGACTTCGGCGTATGCGGCGATGGGTTCCAGGATACGCGCCCCCATGCGTACGTGTTCACGTATAAGCCGGTACTCTTGGTCGGTCAACTTCCCGGTCTTGTCGAGAATATCGGCTGGTACGCCGATCTTGCCGATGTCGTGCAACAGCCCCCCTCGATTCAGGTCATCCATTTCTTCCTGGGTGAGTCCCAAAACCCGGCCGATCTTCAAAGCCAGTTTCGTCACCCTTTCAGAGTGGCCCGCTGTCCAGGGAGATTTTGCATCGACGGCCCGGGCTAAAGCTGTTAGCGTGCCCCAGTTGAGTTGGTTCAATTCCTCAATGAGGCGGGCATTTGACAGGGCCACCGCCACTTGGTCGGTCAATTGACGGGCTTGGGCTAGGTCTTCTTGGTTGTGTGCAGGTGATTTGATATACCCCAGGGTGATGATTCCCGACAAGCTTTGTTTAAGGAAAATGGGCAGGACCAAAAATGATCTGATGCCGCGCCTGGCCAAGGGGGCGAGATAGTGTGGGAGGTCTTTGGCCCCCTCTATTAATAAACTTTCTGGATTATCGCTGATTTTTTGTATCTCTCCGGGCGTAAGGTCAATCGTTTCCACCAGTCTTTCGTTATCTGGCTTGCCGTTTCCAATGTAGGTACGCGCCGTATTCTTAGCGTTAGAATCAAGTAAGGTTATGCTGACACAGTCACAAGGGAAAATGTCGTGCATACGTGTGAGCACCGCATCTGTGATTTTCTCGGTGTCCAAGGTGGAAAGGATGGCCCGGTCGATCTCAGCCATCGTGGTCAGGGTGTTAAACTGCCTGCCCAATTGAGTGGCCATGGTATTGAAGGATGCTGCAAGCCCCTCAAACTCGTCACCGCTTTTGATCGTCACCCGGCTATCGAAATCCTTTGTGGCGATGCGCCTGGTCCCCTCCTGAAGCTTTTCGAGAGGGATCAGGCCCCTACGGATCTGGATAATGCTGAGGAGTAACACCAGCAATATTGATAGGAGGATAATAAAGGGGAAGATTTTTTTGAAATTGGCCATAGGTGCAAGCACATCTGATTTCGATTCGCTCAGCACTACTGTCCACTTCGGCGAAAAAAACTTGCCCTCCAGGGAGATAGACCAATAACTTGCAAGGTATTTTTTCTCCTCATGTATCCATTCGAATTGGCCCGAAGAGGAGTGATTCATTTTAAACGCTACTTGCTCTGGGAATGATACTGGAGTTGGAAGCGAGGAGAAGAGCACGTTATTTGAGTGATCCAAAACCCAGAGTTCGGTCATGGGTGGCAACGGGTTCTCATTATCTATACACCACAGATACGTGGGGTTGATTTCTGCGAACAGGATCCCTCGGCTCGAGTTTTTTGGATCGAGCGCCATACTCATAAATATGCGCGACGAGAGGTCTGGATGATACGTGCTGGACACAAGGGTCTCGCCGGAGCGAATGTGTTGCTTTTCCGTTGGGGACAGTTCTGGTGGATGGTGAATATAATCAAAGAGAGGCAGATACTTGCCCGTATCGTTGATAATTACCAGGCCCTTAAAGCGCTGTTCTAAGTGTTCACTGCGCCTTTCGGGCGGCGTATGAGGGGTAACATAGGAACAGGAGATCGTGCTAATATTGGAGGCGACCATCTTCATCTCGGCCTCAAGAAACAACAGACGCTCGAAAATGGTCATACCTACGGCCTTGCTCGCCTGGTGCAGTCGCCTTTGGCTCTGTTCATGGAGCTGTTTTGTGACGTGGCTGAAAGATAGGAGTGCCAGGGCTACGATGGGAAGGAGGGCGCAACAGATGAACAGCATAAAAATGCGGCGTGCTACTTTGCTGCGGAGAAATGTCGTGTCAATTTTCATGATTTGCGGCCGGATTAATACTCTGAAGCCAAACCTATATATGCACCACCATTGGCGCGGACGATGTCATCCCAGCTGTGCTTGGCCGTGAGAGGTGGTTTACTCTTCCCGTCTTTGCCCATGCTATATAGGTCGTAGTCGTAATTAATCGGAACCAAAAACCGGTCCTTCCGCCACTTCCCCTTAATCTGGTTTTTAGGTACACCTTGGATCTTCAAGTATTGGTATGGATTTTCCCATGGATCGAGACGATTTGCCAATCCTACCTGGGCAAGGGTGTTGGGGAAATCTCCGTGCTCAGCCCAAAACTTCATTATTTCCAGTGCCATTTCACCGATGTCTGCTATGGCCTGGGAGTTTCTCGACTTGTCGATGTAATTGGTATACGTAGGTATCGCAATACCGGCAAGAATTGCCACTATCGCGATTACGAGCATTAGCTCAATCAGCGTCCAGGCCTTACAATACTCCTTTCTTTCTTTCTTCATTGGGGCGATGTCGATTGGTTTTTTATGTTCGATTAATTTCGGACACACCTCTCCTCAGGGAAAAGGATTACCATAAATGAAGCAAAATATATGCCAAACACTATAACGATAAATTTATAACTAGTTTTTAAAAATTACAAAGAATTACAAGTTCTTCCTACCAGCCCTTCTTCTCATCTCCTTGTAATTAGCATTCCTACTTTCAGAAATTGTACATTAGTGTGACAATGTTCGTCACCCCATGTCCGGCAATGATTCATTATTAAACCCTTGACGAATGGTATGGATCTTTGAAACTGTAACAGCGAGGACTTTAATCTACTATAGGGCAGTTCCGATAAGGGGCAGTTTAAGGGGCTTTCTAAAATTGGTCTTGACCATTTTGGGGAGATGGAGACCTTTTTGCGGGGGTTGGGGATCGTTTACGGGGTTCACTTTGAGGAGGGGGAAAAGATCAGGATTGTGCTGGAATGTATACCTGTTTCCAAGACTTTAGAGGAGATCCAGAGACATCTGGAGGAGATAGTGAAGGATATCCAACCAAGCCCAAGGTGATGATAGTACGGGTACAAAGGGAGGGGTAGAGGCGGATCTGCTAATCTACGATAAGGCTGGGGAGGTGATGGCGGAGATAGCGGATAAGGTGATGGAGGGGCTACGGTCTTAGGGAAAGATCTTTCCTGGGTTCATGATCCCCTGTGGATCCAAGACCTCCTTGATCTTACGCATGACCTCCAACCCCTTTCCATGCTCCAGAGCCATGAAGCTCCTTTTCCCGATCCCCACCCCATGTTCCCCAGTGCAGGTCCCTTCAAACTCCAGGGCCTTGAGGACAATCTTCTGGTTGGCCTTCTCAACATGAACCCATCGGTTCTCGTCCTGCGGGTTGTCCATGACCACAACGTGTATATTTCCATCCCCCGCATGTCCAAAGACATACGCAGTGAGATCATTGACTACTTCTTTTATGTAAGCCACCGTTTCACTGTAGCGGGACAGAGGTACTGCTACGTCCATGATTAAGGGCAGCAATCCAGGATGGTTCCTTTTTATGGACTCAAAGGTCAGATGACGAACTTCCCAGAGGCGATTTCGCTCATCTGGGCCAATGCCTTTGTCCAAAGATGAGCAGTTATTCTCCCGGCAGATATCTTCAACGAAGGTCATCTCTTCCTCGAGTCCCCGTTCACTGTATCCATGGAATTCCATGAGTAGATGGGGTATTTCTTCCATGGTAAGACCACGGTCACGGTTCAGAACCTTTACAACCTCAGAATCGAGGAACTCCATCGCAGAGGGTGTGAGTCCTGAACACATGATCTGAAAGACCGTGGTGGTAGCCTCCTTAACCGTGGGGAAAGTTGCTCTCACAGCCATGAAGTTGGGTGGGAGCGCTGCAAGTTTTAGGGTAGCCTCTGTTATTATTCCCAGGGTTCCCTCGGACCCTGTAAAGAGGTGACAGAGGTCGTAGCCCGAAGAACTCTTCCTCGCTCTGTTGCCCACCTCGATAATTTCCCCGTTAGGCAGTACTACCACAAGCCCCATGACATAGTCTTTCGTGGCACCGTATTTGACCGTACGAATACCACTGGCATTGTTGGCTATCATGCCCCCTATGGTCGCCGCGGCACCAGGATCAGGAGGAAAGAACAATCCATATTGACTCAATTCTTTGTTCAGTTCTTTGTAAATTACCCCGGCCTGTACATCCACCTGAAAATCCTCCTGACGTATAATGATGACTCTGTTCATCTCTTGAAGGTCTACTACAATGCCTCCATTTACAGGTACGGGGTTTCCTTCGAGGCTGGTGCCTGCTCCCCATGGAGTGATAGGAACACCCTTTTCACAGCACCATACAACAATTCTGCTCACCTCTTCGGTGCTGTGGGGCCAGATCACCACCTCGGGGAGGCAGGGGGGGTGGAAGGATTCATCATGCGAGTGGAGCTCTCGCTGAGAGGTCCCCTGCGAGACCCATTCCTTTCCTACTATTTCCTGGAGGTATTTAAAATCAGCTTGACTTATAAGGTCTCCTTTCATATTTCCCTCTGTATTCAGGTATCAAAATATTTTTTGCTTCAAAGATACACCTACTTTTTTGGATGTCAACCTAAACCGCCATGAGACAAGTTGCTGTGTAATATCTATGTCCATCCAAGAGAGGTATTGAAGATTTTTATTGACACCCCTTTAAATATCTGGTAATCAAAAATCAATTTATATATGGAGGAGGTAAAAAATGTTAGTTCGTGATGTAATGACCTCTAATGTTGTTACCATCCCCAGTAATACGCCAGTTTTGGAGGCCGAGCGGATTCTGGAGTTCCATAGATTCGAGCGTCTGCCAGTGGTTGACAAGGGAAAACTGGTGGGACTGGTGACCAAAGATAACCTTTTAAGGTCTTCTCCCTCGTCAGCCACCTCTTTGAGCCGAGGAGAGCTTCAATATCTTCTGTCAAAGTTGACCGTAAAGGAGATCATGAAGAAGGATGTGATAACGGTCTCGCCGGACATCGCTGTGGAACAGGCTGTAGCAATAGCCCAGGGCAACAAAGTCGGTTGTTTGGTGATCGTGGAAGGAGACAGGGTTGTAGGGATATTGACTACCAACGACATCTTTTACAAAATATTGAATCCCCTCCTTGGGATAGGTGAAGCTGGCAAGCGGATCATTATCCATGGGGCTGGAGAACCCGAACAGATGCAAAAGGTGATCGAATCCGTGTCCAAGTCTGGCATCAAGGTAAAGACCTTCTGTTCCCTAAAGTCCCCTGAGGCCGAGGAAACTGATCTTATTCTTCACCTGGATGCAGAGGATATCTCCCCGTTGACTTCACAGCTCAAAGGGATGGGGTTCTCGGTAGATATAAGGGAGCATGCTCCTTAAGCCCCTCTAAGCCTTTATTCAGTGGTTTCAGTGTGGGGAAAGAATCCGCCTTTTGCTGGTAAGCGCCAACAGAGTCATACTTCTATTTTTCCTCCTCAGAGATCGTTTCTAAAGTATAAGGAGACGAAGGACAGATTGAAATATCCTGACCTTGTTGCTATTTTTATACAGTTAGTGCCAACCGTAAGGAGGTAGAGATAAGGAAGATAATGGAGGTCACCGTGGACCTGATCACGCATGTGAAGAGGCTGATCATCGAGAGGCTCAAATTGGAGGAGATAGCAATAGAGGACATTGATACTGATGCTCCTCTGTTCGGCGAGGGGTTGGGACTCGACTCCATCGATGCCCTGGAGCTGGTCATCGGTTTGGAAAAGGAGTATGGGGTGAGCATCCCTGATGCTGAGGTGGGCAGGAAGGTATTTCAGTCGGTAAGGACCATTGCCCAATATATCGTGGAGAACCAGGGGGAAAAGCTATCAACAGCTGATGGTTCACTGTAATCAGGGCAGGAGTGCCCTCTGTTTCCCTGGCCAGCTTCAGAGGGTGCCCGAGGGGGTAGGCGAACAAAGGGGGGGAGATTATAGTCTCCCCCACCCTTTTTTAAAAAAGACCCGGGAGAAGATCGGTTTTCACCTCCCCTCCTTTTCCTTCCCAAAAAGGAAGGAGAACGACTGCCTAAACCTCAAATTACAGGTGGCCAGCTATCTGTTGAGCATGGTCTCCTTTGACCGATATCGCCGGGGAGGGGGGAGGTGGGATCTTATCACCGAGCACAGCATGGGTATCTACGCTGCCTTGGCGGCAGCAGGGGCCATGACCTTTGAGGACGGCCTGGAGATGGTTAAGGGAATAGGTATCGTCTTAGAGGAGATGGGGAGGAAGAGGCCAGGAGGGATGGCCACGGTGATAGGTCTTGGCAGAGAGGAGATGGATGGGATATGTCAAGATGTAGATGATGGCCTCTATGTGGCCAACTTGAATGCCTCTCGACATTTCGTTATCTCCGGGGAGGTGCCCTCTGTGAAGAGAGGGCTGGAGTTGGCCTTAAAAAGGGGGGCCATCTCCGCTCAGCATCTAACCTTTAACGCCCCCCTGCACTCCCCCTTG
The DNA here is from genome assembly GCA_019308925.1 of Deltaproteobacteria bacterium. Lineage (NCBI taxonomy): Bacteria > Pseudomonadati > Myxococcota > Myxococcia > Deltaproteobacteria bacterium. The sequence goes on along the minus strand of JAFDHG010000039.1, from coordinate 11,650 downwards.
ATGGAACCGATACGGGAAAAGGTGAGGCAACTCCTCGGTGGTTTCCGGATAAACGCCCCTCACACCCCCCTCGTATGCCATTGGGGGGGGAGACCCCTGAGCGGCCCTGATGAGATCAGGGAGTTCTTGGTGGAGGAGCTGTGTAGACCTGTGGACTGGGAGGGGTGCGTAAGATCTCTCCTTGCCCAGGGGGTAACTCACTTTGTAGAGGTGGGACCAAGCGATACCCTCACCAAGCTTATCCGTTGGATAGATAGGGATGTCAAGGCTGTGTCTTATGGGGTGAGAGATGTCATATGAGACCAAATTGAGGGTGCGTTTCTGCGAGGTAGATCCCTATCGGGTAGTGTGGCATGGTCATTACATCTCCTGGTTCGAGGTGGGCAGAAACGAGCTTGCATCCCTTTTCGGGTTGGGCCCGGAGGAACTGAAAGAGATGGGTTTGATGGCCCCGGTAGTAGATCTACGTTGCAGATTTAAGCTCCCGGCCAAATTCGGTGACGAGATCCTCATCCAGACCACCATGCAGCGATGTGAGACAGCCACGTTGATGTTCCACTACAAGGTGATCCGAGATGGGGAGATCCTGGCCGAGGGAGGCACCACCCATGTCCTCACCGACTTGCGGGGGACCATGCTCTATCAAGTACCCCAAGAGGTGAAGAAGAGGCTTGAGGAAATGATGGCCTATTTGGGAGTTTAATGATGCACATCTTTCTTGTGGACCCCCCACACAAGCTCTTCCCCGGGCTCAGGATGTGGACCCCCTCTTTTGGCTTATTGAGCATTGCAGCCTACTTGCAAGAAAGGGGGGGGTTCACTGTAGAGATCCTCGACTGCACCACCTTCTCCGATCCCTGGGGGGAAATGGCCCGGAGGATCTCCACTGCCAAACCCCAACTCATCGGGGTGACCTGTTCGGCTACCTGTCTCTCGCCCGAGGCCCTGCAGGCCATTAGGCTCGCCAAAAGGCTCTCTCCCCAGTCCGTGGTCGTGGCCGGTGGGGGGCACTTTAGCCTTTTAGCAGAGGAGGTCATGGGCGAGGTGAGGGAGTTGGACTATATCGTCATGGGAGAAGGGGAGGTTACCTTCTTCGAACTCGCTTCCCTTTTGCGAGATGGGGGGAATGGGATAGAGGGTATCCCTGGCCTGGCCTATCGCCGGGATGGAACCATCGCCTTTACAGGACCAAGGGGCCTGATTCGGGACCTCGATTCTCTCCCCATGCCGGCCTACCACCTCTTGGATATGGAAGCCGACGCCTATTACTGGCATGGTATGGGTAAAAGGGCCTTTGGCATCTCCACCAGTAGGGGTTGCGGGGACAGGTGTGCCTATTGTTCTGAGTCGAAGTTCTGGGAAGGGGTTTGGCGGGGCAGGAGTGGGGCCATGGCGGTGGAAGAGATGAGGTATCTGAACCAAAGGTACGGCAAGTCCCTTTTTGTCTTTAACGAAAACAGCTTCAACTGGAGCAAGGCCCGGGTGGAGGAATTCCTCCAAGAGCTGGGACATTCGGGGATGAAGGTGGACTTCTGGTTTCAGTCGCGGGTGAGGGATATCGTCAGGGATGCCGACCTCATGCCGGAATTCAAACGGCTCGGCCTATATGAGGTGATGTTGGGGGTGGAGAGCGTCAACCCTCAGGTCCTTGGCCACTATCAGAAGAGACAGGACAGGGAGATGGCCCAAGAGGCCATCGACATCCTGAAACGCAACGGCATCATGGTGATGACCAATGTGATGTTCGGTGATTGGTATGATTCGGAGGAGACCCTGCAGGAGGTATTTGACTTCGTGAAAAGACAGGGGGATTTCTTGGTACTCACCATCACCACCCCCCTCCCCGCTACCTGCTACCACCAGGAGATGGAGCAGAAGGGGCTTATCAAGGAGAGGGAGTACGGTAAATACGACTTCATGCACCCCATTATGCCCACCAAGCACCTGAGCAGGGAGGAGGTATGGAGGCTGCAACAGAAATATCTGCGCAAATACTACACCCAACCCCGAATCCTGCTGGGGGCCATCTTTAACAGAAACCCCTTCAAGAGGATGGCATACCGGCTCATCATGAGATATGTTTGGGAGAACGCCACCCGCCGCGAGTGGCGCCAGCCAGGATACCGCCCCCTTAGGGAGTCCAACATATCCTGGGGAGGGTAAGGGTGAAGCGGGTCCTTCTGATCCACCCCCGCCAAAAAGACGTCTACATGTCCACCGACACCCCCTATCCCTTCCCCATGTTGGGGCTCACCCTCTTGGCCTCTCTCTTCCCCCCCGAGTATGAGGTAAAGATCGTCAATGAATTCCTTGAAGAGATCGATTTTGACGAGGAGGTGGACCTGGTGGGGATCACCACCCTCAGCCCGCTGGCCAAAAGGGCCTATGAAGTGGCCGACAGGTTTCGGGACAGGGGTGTGAAGGTGGTATTAGGAGGGGTGCACGCCACCTTTATGCCCGAGGAGGCTAAAGAACACGCCGACTCTGTGGCCCTGGGGGAGGCGGAGTTAGTTATGTCCCGGCTGATCGCCGATCTGGAGGGGGGAAGACTCCAGCCCTTCTACCGCGGGGAGAGACTTCATGACCTTCAGGGGCTTTCCATCCCCAGACGGGACCTCTTGGGCAAAGGATATAGCCCCATCTTCAAGGTCATTGAGACTACCAGGGGATGCCCTAACCGTTGTGAGTTCTGCGCGGTGCCGGTGATCGCTGGCCGCAAGTACCGTACCAGGCCCTTGTCTGATATCGAGAGGGAGTTGAAGGCCATTGTGGAAAGGGAAGGGGAGTACATCTTTATCGTGGATGACAACGTCACCGCCCAAAAGGCCCACGCCAAAGGCCTCTTTGAGGTCCTCAAGGGGTTCAAAGTGCGGTGGATGGGGTTTGCCACTGTAGAGATCGCCAAAGATGAGGAACTCTTGAAGGGGGCCCAGCAGAGCGGTTGCATCTCCCTCTTCATCGGATTTGAGTCCTTAAACAAGGAGAATTTGGAGGGGCCCAAGAGGAAATTTCGGGGGGTAAAGGACCTACAGGGGCTTATCGAGAGGATCCACGATCATGGAATCGGGATTCAAGGATCTTTCATCTTTGGCTTTGACAATGATGACCCCGGGGTCTTCGAGCGCACGGTGGAATTCATCCACCAAAACAGGATAGAGCTACCCAACTACTCGGTCCTCACCCCCTATCCGGGGACTCCTCTTTGGGAGCGTCTCAACAGGGAGGGGAGGATCTTCGACAGGGATTGGTCACACTACGACATGAGCCGGGTAGTGTTCTGGCCCAATGGGATGACCCCTGAACAACTTCAACAGGGATACCTTTGGGCTCAGAAATATAGTTGCGCCCCCCGTTCCATCCTGAAGAGGCTCCTGCTCGGGCCGCGCAATCATCTAGGATACTTTTTGCTGAGTAACTTCGTCCTGCGCAAGGCGCAGATGAAGGTGATCAAGCGATTAAAGGGAATTCCTTTCCCTGTTAGTCCTTCTTAAAGGTTTGTCATCTGCGAGATGAAGATCGGCATCGATAGGGAATTGAAGGGGGGCTACATCCTCTTGGTGGAGTTAACTCGGACCTGCCGCATAAGGGTAGGGGCCTTAGAGAAAATAGAGTTCCCCCAGGGGTTTTACGCCTATGTCGGCTCGGCCATGGGGGGGTTGCAGGCCAGGTTGAACCGCTACCTGCGCCGGGTAAAGAGGGCACGATGGCATATTGATTATCTCTTAATGGAGGGGAAGGTGAAGGGGGTGATCTATTCCCCGACAGATGAGAGGTTGGAATGTCTCTTGGCCCATAGGTTGAAGGAGATTTTCCGTTCCTTTCCTGGATTTGGCTCCAGTGACTGCCGTTGCCCCAGTCATCTCTTCTTTTCTGAAGAGCTAAAGGTCTTGAGAGAAGAGGCAAAGGAGATCTTCAGGGATCTCCTGAAGGGGGAAGAGCCTGTTGTTGAGGAGTGGTAAGGCCCTCTAAGGTGTGGGGTGGCTGACATCCCTGGACGAAAGACCACATAGTGTTGGGCCTAAAAGGGGATTTTCTAGATGCATAGGCAGATATTCATTGTCCTTTTTTTAGCGGTCTTTGCCGCCATGTTGGGGATGGGGATTGTTGCCCCCCTGCTCCCCATCTATGCCCAACACTACGGGGCTAAGGGCTTATTGATCGGCCTAGTCTTCGCCTCCTTCTCTATCTCCCGGACGGTCCTCCTCCCCTTTATCGGGATGATCTCGGACAAGAGGGGGAGGAAGGTCTTCATCACCATGGGCCTTCTCCTTTTTGCCCTCACCTCCTTAGGTTATGTGGCCTCAAAGAATATAGAGCAGTTAATCATCACCAGGATGCTTCAGGGGGTTGCAGCGGCCTTGGTAATCCCCATCGCCCTAGCCTATATGGGGGAGATCACCCCTAAAGGGAAGGAGGGGTCCTACATGGGGGTCTTTAACATCTTCTTCTTCGGGGGGTTGGCTATGGGACCTATCCTTGGCGGGATAGTAAAGGATCTCTTGGGGGTAAAGTTCAGTTTCTATACCATGGGGTTGGCCAGCTTGGTCGGTTTCTTCCTGACCCTTTTCTTCCTTCCCGAGAGAACGAGGGCGAGACAAACCTCGCCCCATTCTCCCTGGCCCCTCAAGCGGATCTTTGAAGGGGGGAGGATAAAGGGGGTTTACCTCTTCCGCCTCTGCTTCTCTATAGGGATTGGGTTGACCTGGGCCTTTGTCCCCATCTTCGGGGACAACTTTCTGACACTTACGAGCTCTCAAATAGGTGTTCTTATCTCTCTCAATGTATTGATTGCCACTCTGCTTCAGGCCCCCTGTGGGATGTTGACCGACAGGTTCAGCAAAGGAGGGTTTGTGGTCATCGGCGGAAGCCTGGCCGCGGGGGCCATTTTCCTTATGCCTCTGACCAGGGACTTTGGGGAAATCTTGTTTGTGAACATCCTACTGGGTGTATCAGGGGGTATCTCCATGCCCGCTGTCACCGCCTTGGCCGTGGAGGAGGGCAAGAGGATAGGGGGGATGGGTACCTTGATGAGCATCTTCACTATGTGCCATAGCATCGGAATGATCATTGGCCCGATATTGGCCGGTGCAGTGGCTGAGATTTTCAACATCACCTTAGTCTTTTTTATCGGCGCCCTTGTGGGGTTGATGGGGGTGGGAGGATTTGCACTCTTTTTGCGAAGATCGCCTTCGGTTTAATGGGACAATCCTTATATCCATGACCTTCGACGTTCCAAGACCTTAAAATCTCTTCACAAAACAGAAATTTTAATGCTATAAATATATTAGGTAAAATTATTGTCTGTTTTAATAAGGTATTAGAGATGGAAGGCAAACACAAGACAAAAGAGCAACTCATAAATGAATTGGTGGAAATGCGCCAACAAATAGCTGACTTGAAAGAATTGGCGGCTGAGCACAAAAGGACCGAAGAAGCGCTTAAACATAGCCTGGAGAAGTTACGAAAAGCCATGGGGGAAATCATTCAAGCCATGGCATTAACAATCGAAGTGAGGGATCCCTATACTGCTGGTCATCAACGACGTGTGGCCAATTTGGCATGTGCCATAGCCAAAGAGATGGGCCTTTCAGAAGAGCAGATCAATGGGATCCACATAGCCGCAGTTATTCATGATATCGGCAAGATATCTATACCTGCTGAAATCCTCAGTAAACCCGATCGGTTAACAAAAGATGAAATCGCTATGGTTAAAGCTCACCCCCGGGCCGGTTATGAAATAATAAGAACAATAGAATTTTCATGGCCGGTTGCCCAGATCGTGCTTCAACACCACGAGAGGATAGATGGTTCTGGATATCCTTTGGGTCTAAAAGGTGAAGACATTCTCCTGGAGGCAAGAATCTTAGCCGTAGCTGATGTTGTAGAGGCTATGTCCTTTCACCGACCTTATCGACCGGCCTTCGATATAAAAAAGATATTAGAGGAAATCTCAAAAAACAGGGGGATCCTTTATGATACGAGGGCGGTAGATGCTTGCTTGAGGCTTTTTGTAGAGCAAGGGTTTGAGTTTGAATGAGAGATGAACAGCAACATAATAGAGGGTCTGGGGATACTATGGTTTTAATTTCTATCATTATGGACAAGTTCAATTACCGTCACTTCAGGCGGTGATAAAAAGCGAATCGGAGGCCCCCACGTCCCTGCCCCTCTGCTTACATACAAATAAGAATTGTTCGTGAGATCAAAACGCCCTGCGTCAGCAGGGAAATAGAGCCGTGTAATGAGACTGAAAGGGAAAATCTGTCCTTTATGGGTATGTCCTGAAAGCTGGAGATCGAAAAGACCAAGGGCACTTTTGTCCACAAGGGGTCTGTGTTTGAGCAGTAAAGTAAACTTTTCACGGGGCAATCCTGAGAGCAATTCCTTTTCCGAGACTTCTCGGAAAAGACCAAAGATCTTTCCAGCTGGATCATCGACACCAGCAATGTTAATAAGCCCATCAAGGGTGAGTGCCTCTCCTCTTAACACTGAAAACCCTGCTTTTTCTGTAAAATTCAATGCCTGATCAATCCCGGCATAGAATTCATGGTTCCCTGTTATTGCAAATTTTCCGTATTTGGGATTAATAGTTTTCAAAAGTTCTGCAAGCCCTGGGAGGCTATCGATCTGTCCATCCACAAGGTCCCCGGTTGAAACGAGAATGGCCGGGTTTGCCTGCTTTATTTCCTTCAGGATTCTTTTTAATCTGGCCTGTCTCACAATCAGTCCAAGATGGACATCAGAGAGCTGTACTATTGTCAGCTTGCCGATCCCTTTTGGAATTTTTGAGGTTTTTATGATTATTGTTTCAGTGCGAATATCCCGTGCTTCAAAGTAGCCGTATGAAGCTATTATCGTTGAAACCAACAGGGGGGCCACAAAGGCGAATCGTGGTGAAGGAACGAGATGGGAAAAATCCCTGTGAAAAATAAGCGCACCTCCATACACAAAAAAACGATACAAATCAAAAATGACTGAAAAAGAAAAGAACAAAAACGCGATTCCCATCCATGTATATCCGATATGTGATACAAGGCGCGCTGAAAAATCAAGCCCGTGTTTTTCGGATATGCGCACAATAACCGGTGCGCATATCATTATCCCCATGAAAAATATCAGAAAAATGCTGGGCACAGTCCCGAAGACCAAAGCACCCTTGATCTTGAGGAATATATACAGATGCAATGCACCATACAGGAGGAAAAAGGCGAATAAAAAAAGAATCATCACAACCTCTTTATAGTTCTAAAGATATCTTTTTGTAACCATTCATTGCATCAAAATCAAGAAAAGTGTTCCACCCTGCAATATCTCGACTCCCTTTTTCTGCAATTTTTCTTTCCTGTGGGGTAAAATGCAGTGTATGGTTTTATTATTAAAGAAAGAGAGTGAGGACCATTGCTCCGAGGATGCCAAAGGTAGCTGAAGGTTGAAAATATTTGACTGCTGGATTACCAAAAGATACAAGGATGCAAAATAGATTATGGAGGGACCCGATGGAAGAACAGAGTCATGAAAGACAGCCAACCCCGGTCGCTAGGGGAGGGAGTTGACGAAAGGGCCCCCTTTTGATAATCATAAAAGCCTGCATTACTTTGGAGGATGGATGATGACAGAACACGTTCATTTCTTGCACCCATCCCTTTGGGAGAACCTGGCCCAGGCGGACCCTGATGATGTATGCCGGCGCAGCGGGGCGCAATTTGATTCTTCCACCAACTCCTATCTCCTGGACTTTTTGTTGGAGCGTTACCGCATACACCCTCGCAACCGTGAATTTGAGCCCTTAACGGGTCCCATTCCCCCAGGAGGCCCCTCCATAGACCTCAAGGTGACCCTCATCACCTACCTGCTCAGCGCCCAAGAGATCCCCCTGGCCGGCAAGCTGGTGGGAGGGAGTAACCTAAGGGGAGGAAGGATCTTTTTTCAGGGGACCCATCGCTTTCCCGTAGAACCCCTGGTGGAAAGATATGGCCGGGACCCCGAGGGTTTTCTGGCTCAGGGGTTATCTTTGGGGGCTACTCAGGAGGGATTTGGGGATGTGGGTCTTCGTTTTGCAGCCCTGCCCCGGGTTCCGGTGATCATGGTCCTTTGGGCTGGGGATGAGGAGTTTCCTGCCAGGCTCAACGTCATCTTCGACGCCTGCATCGACCAGCATCTCCCCCTCGACGCCATTCATGGCCTGGTGAGTGAGATCTGTCACCGCATAATGGGTGATAAAGGGTAGAAGGGGAGGGGGAGGATGATGGAGATTATCGACTCTCACACCCATTGGGGACCCTCAGTGACCTTGGGCGTTAATGTGACAACCGAGGAACTCCTGCGGCAGGCCCAGCAAAGCGAGGTGGAAAGGATAGTAATCTTCCCCTTTCCCTCTCAGGCCCTGGCAGATGAAGGGATAAACGAGGGGCTTCTGGAGGAAACAAAAAGGATAGATAGGTTTATCCCATATTACTACATCCCCGAAGATCTGAGGCCCATACCGAAGGAGAGGGGATTTTATGGGGGCAAGTGGCATTGGACCAGGGGCGTTCAAGATTGCTCGTCTAACTATAGGGTCTTGGAAGACCCAAAGTTGGATGATTTTATCGAGGAATCAGAGGAGATCGGCCTTCCCATTGTCTTTGAGGAGGAAATGGCATTTACTGAGGCCTTTGTAAAGAGGACCAAGTCGCTAAAGATCATCATTCCCCACATGGGGATGTTGGGAGGAAGCCCCCTGGATTTCCTCCAGACCTTCAAGGGATGTGAGAATGTCTACTTTGATACCTCCCTGGCCAGTCCTGATGTAATACTGAAATTTGTGCAGGAGATAGGTCCGGAGCGGGTCCTGTTCGGTTCAGATATCCCCTTTGGGACGATGAAGAATGAACTCAATAAGGTTTTATCCCTGCCGATAGGGGATAGGGAAAAAGAATTGATCCTCTCCAAGAATATAAAACGACTGACTGGTTTAAATCAGATTTAAAAGCCTTTGATGGATGAAACTTGATCTTATAGATTTTGTGTGCTCGTTTTGATATCGCCTGACAAAATTCTGATTGATTTCTGGATTTAGGAGTTGTAATAAGTGATAATTTGCATTTGGAATATGGTATAGATTGGATCTAACGTAATCTGTTAAATACGGTTAGGATCAGGGGAGGAACATCAAACTTGATATAGGCTTTAAGAGTCGTACCCTTTCGACCTTCGAGCAAAGTCCTGTTCGAGTTTATATTTACTAAGTTAACGATATTATACGAAAATCATTTTTTTGTTATTACAAATAAAAAGCGAAACTCAATCAAGAAGCTCTTTTAAATTTACAGGGATTTATTTATTGATTTTCCGCAACGATTATGCCATTTTTACTACAAAAGGTAATTTCATAGATTAATTGTTGGGCGGACAGGATAGGGAGATTATCTTGAACTTCGACCCTATTGCGCTGGAAGGGGTGAAACATGGGAAGTGAATGGTTCTACATTAGAGCCGGGCAGTCCGTGGGGCCAGTATCACCATCAGAACTCAAACAGATGGCCGCATCAGGTCAGTTGAAGCCGTCGGACCTAGTGTGGAAAGAAGGACTCCCAAACTGGCGGAAGGCGGCCTCAGTCAAGGGACTCTTTCCTCCGGGCAGTCAGCCCGCTCGGCAGGTGCCCCCGCCTCTGTCCTCCGAGGCCGTGGACGAGGAAGACGCCCTCCAAGTCGCTTCCACCTCTGTAGATACAGCGAAGCTCGCCAAGGCCAAGCAGAACCATCTTTATGCAAGGCAGAAGCTTGTCGAATGCCAAACCCATCTTGATCTTTTCGAAAAGCCGCCGGCCGATCTGGCGCAGGACGGACTCGAGTTCATCGAAGCTGCACTACGCGTGAACCCCGACTCATCAGACTATTGGAACACGAAGGGACTCTTGCTCGCCGATGGTCTTAGCAAGTACGAGGAAGCTCTTGAATGTCTCCGACGGGCGCTATCACTCGAGCCAGACTCTATCCTCATCAAGCAGAACATCCAAAAGATCGAGGCCTTGCTTCCACCTACTCCTTCTGTCACATCGACGGAAGGGGAAGACAAGGTGTCGGAGACGATGCACAGAGAAGGAGCCGAGCAGCAGGTCGACCAAAGCCAAGGACGTAAGGTCGGCATCGCTCTGGGCCTCGGCATATTCTTCCTTCCCTACGTCTTCGCCTGGTTCACGTTGCGAAAGGGACATACCAGGGGCGCTCGTCTATTATCCTTCGCGTGGCTGGTGATGGTCTTGTTGATTACCAATCTGTCGTCATGTGCCCCGACCGGCACGCAAAGCTACCGCACTGGTTCGACTGTCCCGACCTCTAGTTCCACGTCCTCGCCCCCACCGTCACTGACGGTTTCGGCACCAAAGATAGTCTCTGAGTACGACAGCAACGAAGTTGCGGCCGATCGAAAATACAAGGGCAAGACTGTCGAGATCTCAAGAATCGTGGACCGAGTCGGAAAAGACATTCTGGGAAAAAAAGAGGGGAAAAGATAGACAGAGAGAGAAACTACCGATTGCTAGAATGAATTACTTATTTACAAATGGACGTCCCTCCTTTTGCACTCCTTTTGCACTCCGACAATATTTTTGTTGAGCGTCTCTGGAGGTCTGTCAAGTACGAGGAAGTCTATCTCCATCACTACCAGACGGTCTCTGAGGCTCGTAATGGCCTGGCCAAATACTTCCTCTTCTACAATATGGAACGACTTCATAACTCCCTGGGGTATCAGACCCCTTATGAGATATATGTCAAAGATCGAGTAAAGATTAACCCAGTGCAGGCTTCAACTATGCACTATATACAACCCTATTTTTTGTCTTGACAATGGGGAGTACCTCTCACATAACGACTGAACTCAGCGGCGGCTTTTGGCCGTCCGCTGGAGTGACTGGTTAGGAGCGGAATGTTTAATAAGCTCGTTGCCGTATAAAGTCCTTACTTCTTTTTTCCTTCTATATTCAGGATCTTATAGGGTAAATCTTCTATTGAATTAAAAGGCCCGATTATTCCCCTAGGCCCACTTCCTCGACCATTATCCATTACGTACCATTTATTATTATCTTTGTATAATGCCATATAATGATAATCCCTCGGATAAGATCCTGGAACAAACCAAGAAGGCCATTTGGAATAGACTTTTATTGGATAAGCTTCATAACCTGCTTGTCTTAAACAATACACGGCAAAGGTTGTGTATGCTGCGCAGTTCCCTTTTTTAGAATGAAATATATAAGTTGGAGAACATCCTGCTGTACTATGGGATATATCTACACCACCACAACCATACCCATCACGAGTAGTTGCATATGAGAAATTTTGTCTTTGGTATTCATCAATCAATTGTGGCTTGTTGAGCTTCAAACTTGCATTCTTGAATTCCTCACTTAAGTGGTGAGCGCAGCCAAAGGAAATCAGTATTATCCCAAGCAGGAAAAATCGAATCAAATTCTTCACGGTTTTTTGATTATACATTTTAAACCTCCTAACGACTAAATTCAGCCGCCGCTGTAAAGCGGTCGGCTGGAATGATTTGTTAGCCTCAATACCTATAGTCGATTTTTTCAAGAATATCTCTGAATTTGCTCTTCATTCTGTAAGATCACTTCTTATCATTCAGTAGTTCCTCAAAGCCTTCCTTTACATATTC
>JAFDHG010000038.1 GCA_019308925.1 Deltaproteobacteria bacterium | reverse complement strand
CATTGTTGTGACTGGGGCTCCCTGGATTACGGCTGCAAGGCCTCCGACAAGAATAAAATCGACACCTGCCTCTAACAGCCCCTCCAGAACTTCACCTAGGCTTGCGCTCCTTGGCTTTCTGCCGCCTGTAGGCATCTCTCAACTCCTGAATTGTGCGAAAGGCGTTGTCGTTGGCCTGCAGTCGCTCCTCGGGCGACATCCTTAAGAACATGGTGACTAATCCCCTGTCCACATAGGATTGCCTATCAATTTTTGTTTCCTCAGACATGCTATGCCCTCTTTTGAACTATGAATTCTCAATTAGCCTAACGACTAAGCTCACCTGCCCGAAAAGGTGCAGCCTTTGAGGGTCAGGTGGAGCACCTTGTTCGGCTTCATCGATTTGCTGGTTCACATAATACCCATCTCTTTCGCCATCTTCTTGGTGAGAACCATGCCGTTTGGCAGTTCGACGAAAGTGAGGGAATCGGAGATATCCAGGGTGCAGAGACCTTCTTGTCCTATGTGGATCTTGCAGACTTTCTCTATCTCACTGGCACGGGCTGCGACTGTCGTTTTTTTGCTACCGAAAAAACCACATATCGCATCCGGTGGCAGATAGTTGGGATTATTCTTATCAAACAGGAAGTTCAAGCGAGCAATAACATAGACAACGGCAGACGCCCAGACTTCTTTTTTCCCCCCCGTGATAATGTAGTTGCGCTTCTTACCAATCTGCTCCCACAGCTTGAAAACGAACCCCGATAGTTCCAGAGACAGATGTTGCTTCGAAAACTCCTCCAGCAAGGCTAGAACCTCCTGAATACGTCTTAGCTTTTTTGCTTTCGTATCCATTATTTGTTCTATCTCCGTTTTTTAGCCGAACAATTAATATATGAAATTCCGGTTTGCTCTCGATGTAAATACATTATAGCATATGTTAAGCATGGTGGGAAGAAAAAAACCTTTAAAAATCAAGTTGAGAGGATATACTACGTCGTATTTTTCGGTAATATGGACTAAAAGCGAAATTCGTATAATATGGGAAATCTGTCCAATAAAGCCAAAGTGACTCTGCCGGAGTTCCAGAAGTTTCTTCTGAAACTAGCGCAGAAGAAATCATTACTCATGTCGTCCTTCTTTTTCACCACATGCCTCCCCTACCGAAACCATCAATGTCAAAATATTTAAGGACATCCCTCCTTTCTCTCTTGATCCCCCTTTATAAAAAAGGGGGAATAAGAATATCTTCCCCCCTCAATCGCTCGACTGAGCCTTCGGTCCGAGCTCAGGCCGAGGGCTCGCGACGAAGTCCTCTCCCCGAGGGGAGAGGAGTCATTGATATTTATTTACGAGGTACTTTTCTCTTTACTCGACCCCTGGAACCCTTTCTTCATCTCCTCTGACTTGCCACCGTTAACCTGTTTATGGCCCGTTCCAAGGCCCCCATAGCCGCATAAAACTCCATATCCTCAGGGCTGAGTTGCTTCAACCTCTCCTCGGCCCTCTCCTTGGCCCTTTGGGCCCGATCCACGTCTATTTCTTGTTCCAGTTCTGCGGCCTCGGCCAAGATGGTGACCCTATCGGGGAGGACCTCCACAAACCCCCAAGTCACGGCAATATACCTCTGCTCCTTGCCCGTACGGTACACGGTCTCCCCCACCTTGAGGGTGGTGAAAAAGGGGGTATGTCCCGGTAAGACCCCGAACTCCCCCTCCACTCCAGGGGCTGTGATCTCCTCTACCTCCTGGCTCAAGACCAGTCGATTGGGGGTTACCACCTCCAGCAGGAAACTCGCTGCCATAAGTCCTCTTACTCCGCAGCCTTCATTCTTTCCGCCTTTTCCAGGGCCTCCTCGATGGTTCCCACCATATAGAAGGCCTGCTCGGGGACATCGTCGTGCTTCCCCTCCACCAACTCCTTAAATCCCTTAATGGTATCAGCCAGCTTCACATATCGACCGGAGGTACCGGTGAACTCCTCGGCCACGAAGAAGGGCTGTGAGAGGAATCTCTGGATTTTTCTGGCCCTCGTCACGATCAGTTTGTCCTCTTCGGAGAGCTCGTCCATGCCAAGGATGGCAATGATGTCCTGCAGGTCTTTGTACTTTTGCAGAATCATCTGGACCTCCCTAGTCACCGAATAGTGCTCCTCCCCCACTACCTGGGGATCGAGGATCTTGGAGGTGGAGTCCAGGGGGTCTACCGCCGGATAGATCCCCAGCTCTACGATCTGCCGGGACAGCACGGTGGTGGCGTCAAGGTGGGTGAAGGTGGTAGCGGGGGCGGGGTCGGTCAGGTCATCCGCCGGCACATAGATGGCCTGAACCGAGGTGATGGATCCGTTGGTGGTGGAGGTGATCCTCTCCTCCAATTCCCCCAAGTCCGTGGCCAAGGTGGGTTGATAGCCCACTGCTGAGGGCATCCTCCCCAGCAGGGCCGAGACCTCGGAGTTGGCCTGGGTGAAGCGGAAGATGTTGTCGATGAACAAGAGGACGTCCTGCCCTTCCTCGTCGCGGAAGTACTCGGCAGCAGTCAAGGCCGATAGCCCCACCCGTGCCCTGGCCCCAGGGGTCTCGGTCATCTGACCGAATACCAGGGCCGCCTTATCCAGAACCCCCGATTCCTTCATCTCCAGCCAGAGGTCGTTCCCCTCCCTGGTCCTCTCCCCCACACCTCCAAAGACGGAGAATCCACCATGCTCGATGGCGATGTTGTGGATGAGCTCCATGATGATCACTGTTTTGCCGACCCCGGCCCCACCGAAGAGCCCGACCTTACCGCCACGGGGGTACGGCTCCAGGAGATCTATGACCTTGATCCCCGTTTCAAAGAGTTCCACCTTGACATCCTGATCCCCAAAGGAGGGGGCAGGGCGGTGGATGGGATAGCTTTTCTCCGTAGTCACTGCCCCCCCCTCGTCAACGGGTTCTCCGATCACGTTGAGGATCCGACCCAGTACCTCCCTGCCCACAGGCATCGCGATGGGGGTGCCGGTGTCGATGGCCTTCATCCCCCTGATCAAACCGTCGGTGGTGTCCATGGCGATACACCTCACCGTATTCTCACCAATGTGTTGGGCCACCTCCACCACTAAGTTCCACTCCTTGTCGCTTATCCTGGGGTTGGTGACCTTGACGGCGTTATAGATGGTGGGGAGGTCACCCTCTTCGAATTCGATGTCGATTACCGGCCCGATTACCTGTACGATTTTCCCTTCTTTCATCTTCCCCTTTGTCCTCCTTGCTTTTTTGCTACTTCAAGGCCTCTGCCCCGGCCACGATCTCCATCATCTCCTTGGTGATGGCGCTCTGGCGCGCCTTGTTATACATGAGTGTGAGCTTTTCGATCATCTCCTGAGCGTTCTCCGTGGCGGCGTCCATGGCAGTCATCCTCGCCCCGTGTTCCCCTGCCATCGATTCCAGTAGGGCCCGATATATCTGGACCTCTACATACCTGGGCAGCAGTTCGGAAAGGATGACGTCGGCCGAAGGTTCGTAGATGTATTCCACAGGGTAATAATCGGGTTCTACCTCCAGGGGCTCTATGGGGAGGAGATCCTTGACCATCACCCATTGGACCAGGGGGGAACGAAACTCATTGTAGACCAGAAAGACCCCATCAACGGCCTCACCAATATAATCCTCCACCACATCCTTGCCGATGACTGCGGCCGCCTGGTAATCGATCTCTCGAAATCTGTCCACGTAATCCCTGATGATGGGGACCCCCCTCCTGCGGGAGTAGTCCAGCCCCTTTCTCCCCACAAGGGTGAGGGAGATCTCCGCATATAACTGGCGGTTTTCCCGGAAGAACCTCTCCACCCTCCGGAAGATATTCTGGTTGAAGCTCCCGCACAGCCCGCGATCGGTGGTGATGACCACCAACTCCACCTTCTTCATCTCCCGGCGGACCAGCAAGGGGTGGGCCCCGGGATCAGTCCTGAGGCTCAGACTCTGCAAGACCTCCCTCATCTTATCGGCATAGGGACGGGCCTCGATGATCCTCTCCTGGGCCCGCCTCAACCTAGCTGCGGCCACCATCTTCATGGCCCGGGTGATATGCTGGGTGCTTTTGATACTGGTAATCCTTCTGTGCAGAGCCTTGAGAGTAAGCATCTACGGTAACTCCTTTTAGGGGACAAATACCTCCTTGAACTCCCCCAGGGCCTGCCTGATCTCTTTGTCCAGCTCTTCATCCAGCTCATTTTTTTCGTCGATCT
Source organism: Deltaproteobacteria bacterium (assembly GCA_019308925.1). Lineage (NCBI taxonomy): Bacteria > Pseudomonadati > Myxococcota > Myxococcia > Deltaproteobacteria bacterium. Next base: position 18,639 of record JAFDHG010000038.1, on the reverse strand, counting down.
CCTTGAAGAGCTCCGGGTGCTTGTCCTCGATGAACTTATACAGCTCATCCTCATACCTTTGCAACACATGCACTGGGTAGTCCTCCAAGAAGCCGTTGACCCCGGCATAGATGACCAAGATCTGATTTTCCACCGGCAGGGGTTGATATTGACCCTGTTTCAAGACCTCCACCAGGCGCTCACCCCTGGCCAGTTGGGCTTGGGTCGCCTTATCTAGATCGCTCCCGAACTGGGCGAAGGCCGCCATCTCCCGGTATTGGGCCAGGTCCAACCGCAGGGAGCCGGCCACCTGCTTCATCGCCTTGATCTGGGCATTTCCGCCGACCCGGGAGACGGAGAGCCCCACATTGATGGCGGGCCTGATCCCGGAATAGAAGAGGTCAGTCTCTAAATAGATCTGGCCGTCGGTGATGGAGATGACGTTGGTGGGGATATAGGCGGATACGTCCCCGGCCTGAGTCTCGATGATAGGCAGAGCAGTAAGGGAGCCCCCTCCCAATTTGTCATTTAGCTTGGCCGCCCGTTCCAACAGACGGGAGTGGAGGTAGAAGATATCACCTGGATAGGCCTCCCGGCCAGGGGGTCGACGCAACAGCAGCGACATCTGGCGATAGGCCGCGGCGTGCTTGGAGAGGTCGTCATAGATACAGAGGGCGTGCCTGCCAGTATCGCGAAAGTGCTCCCCCATGGTGCAGCCGGCATAGGGGGCGATGTATTGCATTGGGGCGGGCTCGCTGGCAGTGGCCGAGACCACAGTGGTGTACTCCATGGCCCCATAATGCCTGAGCCTATCCACCACCTGGGCGACCGTGGACTGTTTCTGGCCGATGGCCACATAGATGCAAAAGACATCCTTCCCCTTCTGGTTGATGATGGTGTCCATGACCAGGGCGGTTTTGCCCGTCTGACGGTCTCCGATGATGAGCTCCCTCTGTCCTCTCCCTATGGGGATCATGGAGTCTACGGCCTTTATCCCCGTCTGAAGAGGTTCCTTCACCGGGAGTCTCCAGACAACCCCGGGGGCCTTCTCCTCGACGTTGCGATACTCTTTGGCCTCAATGGGCCCCTTGCCGTCGAGGGGCTGGCCCAGTGGGTTCACCACCCTGCCTATCAGGGGTTCGCCCACGGGGACCTGCACAATCCGGCCTGTCCTCTTCACCACGTCCCCTTCCTTCACATTGCGGTCCTCTCCCAAGAGGGCTGCCCCCACATTGTCCTCCTCCAGGTTGAGGACTACCCCCATGATCCCGTGGGGGAACTCTAGGAGCTCCCCGGCCATGGCCTTTTCCAGACCATAGATCCTGGTGATCCCGTCCCCCACTGAGAGGACCACCCCGGTCTCGCTCACCTCCACCCTCTTATCATAGTCCTTGATCTGCTTCTCGATGATCTCGCTTATCTCTTCTGCCCTTATCTGCATCTCCTATCACCCCTTTGCTAAGGTTTCTTTAAATCTCTCCAATTGGGTCTTGACACTTCCATCATATATCATTCCTCCGATCTTCGCTACCACCCCCCCGATGAGGGAGGGATTCCTCTCTACCTCCATGATCACCTTTTTCCCTACCAACCCCTCCAACCCTTGGGTCAACTCCTGCAATTTATCCTCGGAGAGGTCATAAGCGGTGACCAGGAGGACCCGTGCCCTGCCAGCGGCCTCGTCCACCAGCTCTTGGTATATGGAGGCGATGTCCGGCAGGTATCTCATCCGGTTCTTATCCACCAGGATGTGAAGAAAATTGGTGGTGATGGGACTCAGACCCAACCTATTTCCTATCTCCTTGATGATGGCCTGGCGTCGGGGGATGCCGAAGGTGGGGTTGATCAAGACCTCCCTCAACTCCTCCTCCCCCTGGAAGAGGGAGGTGAAGGCATCGAGTTCTTCCCAATACCTTTCGTATTTGCCATCCTGCTGCCCGATATTCATCAGGGCCTTGGCATACCTCCGGGCGATCTTTTTGTTGATCAATGCAACCTCCTTACCCGCTCTATATATTCGTCTACCAATCGCTCATGGTCAATCGGTTGCAGGTGCTTTTTCAACAGGTCTTCGGCCAGCTGCACTGTCATGGCAGCCATCTCCTCCTTCAACCTCAATTTGGCCATCTTCAGCTCTTGTTCGGCGCTGATGCGGGCCTGTTCCTTAATCTTCTCAGCCATTATCTTGGCCTCCTGGATGATCTTCTCCTTCTCCTTTTCCCCCTCCTTTACCAATGCCTGGCGGAGCCGTTCAGTCTCCTGATCCAATCCTTTTAGCCTCTCCTCATATTCTCGATATCTCTTCTCCCCCTCCCCTTTGGCCCTCTCGGCCTCTTCCAAGGCCCTTTTGATCGACTCCTGCCTGCTCTCCAGATAGGAGCCCAAGGGCCTTTTCAGCACCTTATAGAGGAGGAAGACCAGTACCGCAAAGTTGACCACCTTCCACAACAGATCCCACCACATGTCCTGCTGACCTCCTCTCCTTTACTGAAGGCTTCTGCCCAGGATCTTCTCGGCTATCTCCTTTGCCATGTCCCCCCGTCCCCTCTCCAGTTCGGCGAGGACCTGCTTGCTCTCCACCTCGATCTGGGCCTTTATCTTGGGAATTTCTTCTTCTATCTCCTTTTGGATCTTTCCCAGCATCAGACTCCCCTCTTGTGCCCCTGCATTCTGGATACGCCCCTTCTCCTCCAGGGCCTGAAGCCTTCCCTTGTTCAGCCCCTCCTCAAACTGGAGGCGCCTGTGCTCTGCCTCCTCATGGAGCCTGTTAGCCTCCTCCTCATCCCCCTGGATCTTGGCCCGGCGTTCCTCTAGAAACCTCAGGACTGGCTGGAATAAGATTTTGTTCAAGATGAGCATCAGGATGATGAAAAGGCCAGCCTGGATAAACAGACTGTTATTGATGTTGATCACGCCTTTGACCCCCTATAGATTTATTTAGGTGGATCTGGAGATGAGCTTACCCCCCACCTAGTCGTTTATCAATAGGAAAAGGTAAAGATAATTATTTACCCGAAAAGGCGGATTAATGCAAGCCCCAAATCCCTTTTTTTCTCCGACAGGCTACGTATCTCCTTACGGGAGGTTCAGGGGCAGTGAGACCTCCCCTTGGGGGAAATCGCCCCCCAGCTGGCGATACTCCCTTCGCACCTCTTCTAGGGAGACCTCCTCCTCCCTGCGGAAGAGTAACTGGAGGAGGTGGCAGTGGCACCTTTCCAGCCGAAAGGGGTGGGCCTCGGCGATCTCCCAGGCCTCCTGTAGCATCCTGTTGGCTTCGGCAACCTCCCCCCGCAAAAGGGCGAGCTCCCCCTTGCCCAAGAGGGTGTAGATCATGCCCCGCTGATCCCCCGTGGCCTGGAAGATGGCCTCAGCAGCCTGAAAGTCCCCTAATGCCTTCTCACCCCTTCCCACCATCTTATAGGCCGTCCCCTCCCCCCAGAGGGTGTAGGCATAGCTGATGCGGTCTCCTATCTCTTGATAGAGGACCGTGGCCTGTGAGAAGTAACCGAAGGCCCTCTCAAATTCGCCGCCCATGCGGTGAGCATTGGCCATCCCGCAGAAGGAATAGGCTGTCCCGAAGGTGTCTTCGATCTCCTTCAGGGTATTATGGGCCCGGGTGTAATAGACGAGGGATTCCCGATAATGGCCCATGACCCTGGAGACCCCCCCCAAGCCGCACGATGAGTAGCCCACCCCCGTTGGGTCTTCCGTCCCCTCAAAGAGGGAGAGGGCCTCCTCAAAGGACATCTTGGCCCGTCGGAGGTCGCCGGCGATCCGCCATAGCCCTCCCATGGCCCACAGGGTGAAGGCCTCCCCCTCGGGGTCATCCCATTCCTCGTAGATATGTCGAGCCCGTTCCAGGTGCCTTCTGGCCCCTTCCACCTCACCCAGCCCCCTCATGCTGAGTCCCAGTCCCACCAAGGTATCGGCCACCTCCAGTTCGTCCCCTCCCTCCTGCGCCAAGAAAAGGGCGTGGCGGAAGTTTTCCTGGGCGGCAGTGAAGTTTCCGACCATCCGTAGACAGTCTCCTATCTTCTGGTGACACCTCAGGCGCCCCAGGAGGGTCTCCTGGGGGTAGTGGGCCAGGGCGGTCCGATATGCCTCCAGGGCCTCGGTGAAGTGACACCTGAACCTCTCCTGTTCCCCTCTTTGGAAGTACCTATCCCCTTCTTCTCTGCTCATCTCTCTACCCCTTTCAGAGGAGAGGCGGGGATGCGGCGCAGGTGTTCGGAGGCCTCCACCAGCTATTGCACATATTCCACCTCCCCCTGGACTTCCTGCGGATGATCTCCTCGATCTCCTCCGCTGCCTTCGGGGAATCGATCTGGATGCAAAAGGTTTTTGGGGAGGAACTGCTATCTCGGGGGAGAGGCCGAGAAGCTGGATCCCTCCCCCAGGAGGCCATCGGAGACGACCTAAGAAACTCTCAGCCGCTTATAGATTTAGACGGTCTGAGATAGGCACCCCAATAACTCATTCCCACAAATACCCCGCCACCAATTATGTTGCCTATAGTTACGGGCAGCAGATTCTTCCACAAAAAACTGATCCAGCTAAGGGAACCTGGGTCAAAAGCGGCCGGACCAGCAACTCCCGCCCAATGGTTCAAGAATATTCCGGTTGGAATGAAGTACATATTGGCAATACAGTGCTCAAAGCCAATGGCAACGAATGCCATGATGGGGAAGTAGATGGCGAATATTTTGCCGATGGTCTGGCGAGCAGCGAGGGCCATCCAGACGGCCAAACATACAAGCCAGTTGCAGCCGATCCCGCGAACAAGCGCTTCGATGAAGCCGAGGTTGACCTTTGTAAAGGCTATACCAACGGCAGCGGCACCTAGCGCTCCGTTGCCAGTCTTCCATAGCCCTGAGAAATAAAAAACCAGCGCCAGGACAATCGATCCAATAAAGTTGGCAACATAAACGAGCGCCCATCTCTTTGACATTGTGCTGAGAGTTATTTCTCTTGCCATGACACTTGATACCATCAGGTTGTTGCCGGTGAATAACTCCGACCCTGCTATGACAACAAGCATCAGACCGAGGCTAAAAGCTGACCCCGCCAAGAACTTCTTAAAACCAATGCCTACCTTAGCAGCTAGGTCAAAGGTCACGGTTGTTGAAAGGAGACCTCCAAAACCGATGTATGTTCCGGCCAAAATACCCAGTACAAAAACGGTGAGCCACGGTGAGGTCACCTTGCCTACGCCCACGGTTGACGCGACAGTCTCTGCGATTGTCTTCGGCGCCTTGTCTTCTATAGATGGCACAGGAAATTCCACGGACTTTATGATCCTCTCGAATCGCCCTATTGCCTTTTTCTCTTCTGTTACTTTGCGTTTCACCGCCTTCTTGACGGCCTCGACTATCTCCTCTGGGGTAAACGGTTTGGCGACGTAATCCATTGCCCCTCGCTTCATGGCCTCGGTCGCCCGGCCAACAGTCGGGTAGCCGCTGATCATAACCACAACGGAATCAGGTGAACGTCGGTCGAGTTCCTCTACGACATCCATTCCATCGAAACCCGGCATCTTCCAGTCGCACAGAATTACATCAAAAGATGAATCTGAGACGAGCCTGAGGCCTTCCTGAGGACTCGTGGTACAAACAACCTGAAAACCCTCGTCCGAAAATATCCTGCGGCATGACTCCAGCACTATCTCTTCGTCGTCGATGATAAGCATTCTCTCAGCCATTGCGTTACCTCCTTAAGATTACCAAATTTCGGCGCTAAGCCGCTGTTCAAGCCAGCGTCTTTGAGTTGGTGTAAGCGGACCAACATGTTTTTCTATCCACGAAATATCACCGGTTAACAGGGCGAGTTTCTCAGGACCTGTCAGATCGTATTCGTCGAGGGCATCTGCCCCATGATAGAGCAGCTTGGCGATGAATTCGCTATCGGATGCGGCCCGCTCCAGAACCTTGATCATCTCCTCCTTGTGAATCAGGACCTGTTCCTCAGGGGGTTTGGTAGCGGCTATATCAAGTGCTGAGGCCACTGCCTTGAGCAGTTGATCAGGGGTAAATGGCTTTTCTATATAATCTGCTGCACCAAGTTTCATGGCCTGTACTGATGACTGGACTGAGGCGTAACCGGTGATCATAACCACAGGGAGGGATGGTTTGGCCCTCTTAACATCCCTTAAGACCCTCATACCTCCAATGTCCGGCATGCGGATATCGGTCAGGACAATGTCGTATTGTCTCTGGACAGCCCAGTCGAGCCCCTGCCGGCCACTCAGCGACACGTCAACATCATAATTCTCCTCCTTAAGTATCTTACTGACACTGTCTAAGACTATCTGTTCGTCATCAATTACCAGGGCTTTCTTTTTTCCCATGGCTTTCCTCCTTTTGAATGACCTGGCGGATTGTTTCGAGAAGTTCGTCAGGTGTGAATGGTTTGGCAATAAAGGCGGCAGCTCCCATTTTAACACTATCGGCGATCGTCTCCGGGGTAGGATAACCGCTCATGACTATAATGGATATCTCCGGCCATGTTTTTTTAACTTCTCCCATGAGATAAATACCATTGCGCTCAGGCATCTTCACGTCTATGAGCAGAAGATCAAAATCGTCATTTTTCATTGCCTCCAGTGCCTCATCAGCACTCGGGACAAGGTAGACCTCAAAGCCCTCGGCCTCGAGGACGTGCCTGCAGCTATCGAGGACGATAGCTTCGTCATCTACAACCAGTATTTTTATGTTATTCACTATGCTCCTCTACTGGAAGCCAGATGGTAAAAGTACTCCCACGGCCAACCTCGCTCTGAACCCGAATTGTCCCCCCGTGTCTCTGTACGATCCCAAGCGAAACTGAAAGGCCAAGCCCGGTACCCTGACCCACCTCCTTTGTAGTAAAAAAGGGATCGAACAATTTGTCAAGATTCTCCTGTGGTATACCACAACCAGTATCAGCGATGGTAATCTCAACACCCCTCTGATCGGCTTTGCTGGCAGATATGCTGATACCGGTAGACACAGTGATCGTGTCACCCGGCTCCGTGGCATCAAGGGCATTGATAATTATATTTATTAACACACTTTGCAACTGACTGCGGTCCAGGGTAAGCATAGGTAAATTTTCCCCTGGATTGAATTTTATACCTACGCCTTTTATAAGCGCCTGGTTTTCCATCGGTAAAACGGCGGTACGGACAAGTCGATTTACGTCCGTTGGCTCCTGGTCGAGTTTTGTCTGACGTGAGAAATCAAGCAGACCCTTAACAATCTTCCTGACCCGTTCTGTGGACTCGGCTATTGTTTGAAGATCAGACCGAATCTCATCTCCTATATCCTTGCGTCGCAGCAACATATGAGTAAATGTCAATACACCTGTTAGAGGGTTATTTATCTCGTGAGCAACACCTGCTGTAAACCTGCCAACGCTGGCCAGTTTTTCAGACTGAAGGAGCCGGTTTTGGGCCGCTGCCCTCCTGCGTCCCATAGCTGCAACCATATCCTTAAAGGTATTTTGCAAGACACCTATTTCGCCCTTTGATATCGGACCAATCTCCGGCGTTAGACTGCCCTCGGAAACCTGTTGGCTGCCCTTTACCAACCGGTGCACCGGACCCATGATCTTGTTTGCCAAGATGTATCCCAGCACTACCGCCAATGCCATGCCAACCACAGTTATAAGTACGAAGACAGAAAGGGCTTCCCTCCGAACGGCTGCGTACTTCGCTTCCAGAACCCCGACATAAAGCATTCCTACTCTTTCACCAAAAATGTCCTCGATGGGCTCGTAGGCCGTGATGTACCAGTCGCTTACAACAAAGGCACGGTCTATCCACTTCTTGCCCTCTGTGAGGACATGTTCTTTCACCTCTTTCGAGACCCGCGTTCCAATCGCCCGTTTCCCGTCGGGGCTTAGGACATTTGTTGAGATGCGGATGTCATTGAAAAAGATGGTAGCTGTTCCTATACTGCGGTCCTTGTATGTTTCGTGCTGGAAGACCGTGTCACGCACTGTGTCAACTATCTCTTGACTTTTGTTAAGGAGAACTCCGCCATAAAGAACACCGAGCAGGTCATCACCGTCCAAGACCGGAATGGCAGCCGCAAGCGCCATTCCAGAGGTTTCCTCCTCTTCTTCTCTCGGGGCTGCCCTCGGTGTGGGAAGCAACTGGATTCTGGCTCGATCGGCGAGTTCAGGGTCCTCAGAAGATAAAAACTCATTGGTCATGACAACGGTCCCTGAGATGGCAACCCTGCGTTTGAGTGCTAAGTTTGCTATAGGGTTGCCAGTCTGAACCGTTTTCTTTGGTATGGAATTAGGTCCGATGCGACATAATGTTGTCCCCTTGTTCGTAACTATACCGGCGAAATCCAACTCGGCGTGCTGAGCTAGACGCCTGAGTCGATTGACAAGTTCCGGGGCATCGTGCCTCTTAAGCGCTGAGCGAAATTCAAATCCCAGCGTGGTGATGTTGAGGGAAACTTTCACACTATTGATACGGTTAAGGTATAGCTCACGGGCGGCATTCAGGTCTAACCTGACGCGGTTTGTTGCCTCGTTAAGCACAGCTTTGTAAAGGAGCTGGACACCAATAAATAGAGAAACAGCACCAACCAGGAAGGAAACCCCTAAAAAACTTGCTATGAGTTTGGATCTGGTTGAGTAAAACAATTTATGGCCCTTACGTTAACGAACCATGCGCACCACCGAGAACTTGCCAACTAAGGAAAATACAAACTATCTAGTTTCGTGAATCAAAAAGACAGTATATTTTCCTACCCGCTTCCAAGAAGTATTGTAAACCATATAAAAAATCATAAATCTTGTCAAGAAAGCAGGGAAGACGGGAATGGTAGGGGAGATGGAACCCAGTCTTCTGGAGTTTGAGGGGATGTTCCCCTCTTGAAAACTCGCTTTGAAGGATGTACTCTTTAAAAGGAGGCTGAGAGAGATGGGCAAAAATACGACCCTGTGTAAGATCTTCTCGCAGATGGCCGATACCCTCGATTTCCTCGGGGAGAACCCATTTAAGATAGCGGCCTACAAAAAGGCCTCGAGAGTGCTCGAAGATTACCCCACTGATGTGGAAGAGGTCTATCAGGGAGGTGGTATCTCGGCCCTGACCACCATCCCGGGCATTGGCGAGCGGATAGCGAAAAAGATCGCCGAGTTCCTCGAGACCGGGCACATGCATAAATATGAGGAGATGATCTCTCAGGCGCCTCAAGACCTTCTCAAGTTGATAGACGTTCAGGGCATTGGCCCCAAGACGCTGAAACTTTCCTATGACCGATTGGGCGTCAGGAGCGTGCAGGATTTTAAGCGGGTCCTTGACAACGGCTCCCTGGCGAAACTTCCAGGCATGGGGGACAAGAAGGTTGAGAACATAAAGAAGGGGTTCAAACTCTACGAGAAGATGAGCGAAAGGATTCCCCTCGGCCTCGCCTTCCCTATTGTTCAGGAGACGGTAGAGGAGATGGAACAACTCCCCCAGGTGAGGTCCATCTCGGCGTGCGGCTCCTTCAGGAGGATGAAGGAGACGGTGGGTGATATAGACATCCTGTGTACAGGCGATGACGGAGGCAAGATCATAGATCACTTCGTCCACTTGCCAGGGATCACGAGGATACTGGCTGCGGGGGAGACCAAAGGATCAGTCATTGTCGGCGATCGCTATCAAGTGGACCTCCGTGTCGTCCCCACAGGGTCCTACGGAGCAGCGCTGCAGTACTTCACCGGTTCCAAACAGCATAACATCCACCTGAGGACCATTGCCAAAGGCCTGGGCCTCAAAATCTCCGAGTACGGGGTCTTCAGGGAGCAGCAGCCAGTGGGGGGCCAGGAGGAAGAGGACGTATATCGTGCCCTCGGACTGCGCTGGATTGACCCTGAGCTTCGTGAGGATTTAGGAGAAGTGGAAGCTGCTGCAGCGGACAGACTGCCGCTGTTGATTCAATATGGAGATATCAAAGGGGACCTCCATGTTCATTCAAACTATTCAGACGGCACAGGGACCCTTGAGGAACTGATGGTCGAGGCGCAAAGGCGCGGCTACCAATATATCGCGGTCTGCGATCATTCGCGCAGCGCCAAATATGCGCGGGGGCTCGAAGTGGAAAAACTGATGGAGAAGGTCGAGCGCATCAGAAAGCTCAATGAGGGCTCTACCGGGACAAAGCTTCTGGCCGGCACTGAAGTGGATATTATACCCAATGGGTCGCTCGATTATCCCGACGAAGTATTGAAGGAACTGGATTTCGTCGTCGCCGCGATCCACTCGTGGCGAAAGGACCAGGACGTAACTGAGCGGATCCTAAAGGCAATGGAGAACCCCTATGTCCATGTCATAGCTCATCCCACAGGGCGCCTCATTTCCACACGGGAGGGATATCATGTAGATGTAACCAGAATAATAGAGAAGGCAGCTCAAACGGGGACAGCCTTGGAGGTCAACGCCTACTATGATCGCCTTGACCTCAGCGACATTAACGTGCGCAGGGTAAAGGGACTCGGGGCCAAGGTGACCATTGGAACGGATGCCCACAATATCGGGCAACTTTGGATGATGGTGCTGGGGGTGGGTGTAGCGAGGCGTGGATGGTGTGAGCGCTCAGACGTGCTCAATACCTGGGACTATGAGCAGATCATCGAATGGACGAGACAGAAAGGCAAGAGATAAACAAGGAAGCAGTTGCCTGAAGAATGTTTTAAACCGTTAGTACTTTGGCCATGGGAAAGCATGTGGTGATCGACACAGACCCTGGGGTGGATGATGCCCTCGCCCTTTTGTTGGCGCTGCATTCGCCTGAGCTTCAGGTTGAGGCCATCACCACAGTGAACGGCAATGTCCCCGTCGAGCAGGCGACAAAGAATGCCGCCCTGCTCCTCGATCTTGTGGGTCCCAAGCTTCAGCCGATCTTAGCTAGAGGGGCAACACAACCTTTGGAAAAGGGGCTGACCACGGCACAGTCTGTCCATGGCTCGGATGGTCTGGGGGAATTGAATCGCTTCAAGAACCCGGATGGAAGCCCCAGATACCCCGATCCAGAGATGCCCCAGGATCTGCCAAATGCCACCGAAGTGCTGTTGGATCTTTTAAAGCGTTACCCTGATGAACTAAGTCTCATCACCTTGGGGCCGCTGACGAACCTGGCAGAGGCCCTCCTGACAGACGAAAATTGTGTGAAGCGTCTGCGAGAAGTCGTCATCATGGGCGGATCAATCGGGGTCCCTGGAAACATCACCCCTGCGGCGGAGTTTAACATATTCGTAGATCCCCATGCCGCGCAGCGTGTACTGAAATCTGGCCTTCCCATCACATTGGTTCCCCTCGATGTGACCGAAAAGGTCTGCTTGGGACCAATGGAAATCAAAACCCTTGCTCAGGCCATGGACGAGCCCCTGGGCAGGTTCCTCTCCGATGCCACAGCTAAAGTCATGGAATATATGAAGCAGATACATGGGATGGCAGCGATTTTCCTCCATGACCCCTTAGCAATTGGGGTGGCGATCGACCCCTCCATGGTCAAGACGACCCCCCTTCACGTAGATGTCGAGACACACGGAGACATCACCAAGGGGATGACCCTTGCTGATCTTCGCCCGATCAGGGACGATCTAAAGCAACCGCCAAACCTCCACGTGGCCCTGGAGGTGGATGTTGAACGGTTCCTGACATTCTTTCAGGATCGCCTATGCCCAAGGTCGTGGTGATTGGTTCGGCCAATGTGGATCTCACCGTCCGGGTGGACCGCCTACCCCAATTGGGGGAGACGGTATCTGGAGGTGAATTCTATACCTCTTTTGGAGGAAAGGGAGCCAATCAGGCTGTGGCTGCCTACAAAGCCGGCGCTGAAGTCAGATTTTTGGCCAAGGTGGGCTGTGATCAAAACGGAGACGCCATCGTAAAGCACCTTGAGGCCCTCGGGCTCACTTCTGAGGGGATTCTGCGAGATGAATCTCACCCTTCAGGTGTTGCCCTCATCATGGTGGATCAAAGGGGCAACAATGCCATCGCCGTGGCCCCCGGTAGCAACAGGGATCTAACGGAAGAGGACGTCCACCGCGCCGAGCCCCACATTGCATGGGGCGAAGTGCTCTTGATCCAACTCGAAGTCCCCACGCTCACGGTCAGAGAAGCCTTGCGGTTGGCCAAGACTCATGGTCTTGTGACCATCTTGAACCCTGCACCGGTCCGTCCGTTACCAGAGGAGATTCTCTGCCTCGTTGATGTCCTCACCCCCAATGAAGTGGAGGCCGGGCTCCTCACCGGAATCAGGGTTGGGGACCTGAACGAGGCCACCCGGGCCCCCAGGAAGCTCCTAAAAACCGGTGCCGGGCAGATGATCGTGACGCTGGGGGAAAGGGGGGCCTGCTGGGTTCAAAGAGATCGCGTGCAAAGCTTTTCCTCCTTCCCTGCGGCGGCAGTGGATTCCACGGCCGCAGGGGACGCCTTTAATGGGGCTCTGGCCTGCGCATTGGCCGAGGGGCAGCCCATGCAAGAGGCTATCTATTTCGCCAATGCTGCTGGAGCCCTAGCTGTGACGCGGAAGGGGGCCCAAGACTCGCTTCCCACAAGAGAAGAGATCACAAACCTCCTTATGCAGTCTCAGGGATAGGACCTGGAATAAAGGCTCTACCTCCGTGGGGACCCTTCTGAATTGGGAAGGAAACTGTCAATGGAAACGGGAAGTGTCACCGGTCTTTGAAAAAAAGAGGTTCGACTGCAAAACATCTTTCATCATGGCGGTAACGTACGACGGTTTCTCGTTGTTCATCCAACCAGGAGCGCCACCATTCCAGATGTATCCGATTAGTTGACCAAAGCCCTCCCTGCTGAACTGGTAGTCACCTATAGTGATACGAGATGATCGGGATTCAAAGAGAAAAGGGAGCACCTTTTTGGTGGCATAGGCCTGAATCATAGCTTCCACGATTGGCTGATTTTTATGGCCATCTGGCCTCTGTTTAAATTCCTCAGGCTTTATTGGGAAGGGAAATCGGCGGTACACATCGCCGATGAATCCCTGATAATTGACACCGTGGATCGCCCCCATCAGGTCACCAATCGCATCGGCCTCTTCTATGACGTAGGCATCGAATTGGGTGTGATAGTCATCGGCTATCTGCGTCTGGACGAAGTTGCTGACAAGTTTGCAAAAAGTGTCGGCAAACAAAAAATAGTGATTCAGTAAGATCATATCAACATCAATGTTAAAAAAGCCAAAGGCAATAGTTCCTCTGTTGAGTGTTTCAAATGCTAATGGCATCTGTAAAGTTCACCTTTGGTATTAACATGGTGTTTCATCATCTTTTCGGATCAAGGCGCGAAAGATTTTTTCCCATCCCTTTGCAGAATCCATGAAGATCCACCTTTTTGGCTAGGGATTGCCATTACTAGTAAATACACACTGTTCAACACAGTGGTAAGTTTACAATAACTACACCGAAAACACCTGTGGACAATCTCCTCATATTTCATCCACATTGACCTCCCAGTTTCCAGGATTCATAATTCCATTGGGATCTAAGAGCTTTTTGACTCTCTGTATCAGTTCAGCAGTATTTGGATTCATCCGCTCCATTGCTAATCGTTGTGCTCCTACCTCACCCTTCCATACCATACCCCCTAACTCAAAGGTCAGCCTGTTTGATTCCTCCAAGGCCTTCCTCGTTCTTTCACCATCCTCCTCATCAGCCCTGTTAAAGGAATAGTTAAAACCGAACATAATGCTGGGGCCGGTTAAAACCTGGTGCACATAGGAACAGAACATTCCATATTTATGAGCAATCTCTATCCCCTTTCTCCATGCCTCTGGAACTTTATCTATGGGCAATATTGCACCGGTATATTCAAAACCCCCACCCTTTCTAAAATCTGCAGCCAGAGCGGCCAAAGGGGGCACATCCAGGAACCTTTTTCTAAGTGCTGGATGTAGATCTTTCACAAATTGTATCTTGTCTCCTCCTTTAAATTCCCGGAATAAGTTCTTGTAAATGTCTTTCTTAAGCCCAAGCTCCTCTTCAAAATGGGCAGATACAATGATGATAAAAAAGACATGATTCATCCAATCTGGCTTCTCCTGGGTTATAAGAAAGAAATCCTCCAGTAAATCGAGTTGGGTAACCTCACCTATGGCATCTGGTATTAAATCGATATCATCTGTGGAAAAGGCCAATACCTCTCTGTATTTTGGTCTAGGATAGAGCCTTATAGAGAGTTTTGTTACAACTCCGGTTGTACCAAACCATCCAATAAAGAGGCCTGTTAAATCTGGAAGAGGCCCTCTTGTAAACCAATACGGACTAATAGAGCACGATCCTATCTTGCATACATCACCTGTAGGGAGCACTACTTCCATCCCATTTATCATCTCCGAGTTAATCCCATATCGTGGTGAAAGATGACCATGCCCTTGAATGAGGGCATTTCCAACAACGGTGACAGTAGGGGGTGCCTCCGGGGTTGAGTGTTGAAGATGCGGATAATTTTTCTCAAGATAAGACTTTAGGACAGCCTGAGATACACCTGCTTCAACGACCGCGTATCTGTTGATCTCATTTACTTCAATGATCTTATCCATCCTTTTCATATCCAAGACAATCCCACCTTTATTAGGTACCACCAAAGCCGATAGGGTAAAACCACCACCGAGTGGAGTAATCGGAACCTTCTCCTTATTGGCTAAGATTACTACCTCTTGCACTTCCTCAACCGTCTTGGGCATAACAACATAGTCAACCTTTCGAGGATGTTGTGCCCCTGAGTCTCGAGAATAGATAAAAAGTTCTTCGGGCTGATTTGAAACATGATTTTCCCCCACGATGTTAATCAACGACCTGTAAATATCCATAAGGCCTCCGTTGTTTTTTAGTTCTACAGATTAAATCATTTTTCTCTTACCGTTTCAATGAAAACCCGTACCATCTGATCAACTTCAGCCGCTGACCACCTCCGTGAACCAAATTCACGATTCAAGCCCTGATCCCTCATCTCCCCTTATTGCGGGGATATCGTGCGGCAGTAACACTCAGCAATAAATATCTATTGCTAAAATTGATCCTATATAGTATTTTTCTAACAACGTGTGTTACGAAAAAACATACTAGATTTCCTATCCAATCGCTGATCTTTAGGTATGGATAATTTCAAAAAGATCACTGAAACGTTAAAAATAAACCAGGAAATCTCCCGAAAATTTTTTGAGATCGAAACAAATATCTTATCGATCCTCAATTTCAAGGATCTTTTTGAAAGGCTGCTTACCGAAATCCAAGAAAAAATCGGGGTTCCCTTCGTCTGGATTTCAATGATCGACAAGAGTGATGTATCAAATCTCATTCAGGAATTGGCGTACTCGGAAACCCTCAAGGAACGCCTGAACCTCATAGACAAAGGAATATTTTTACGCCTTATACAGAACAGCACAAAGCCTATACTTATTAATGACCGTTTAGACCCCCTCTATAAGCTCTTCCCACAACACTGGAAATATCCTATCAGGTCCCTTGCAATAGCGCCTTTGACCCTTGACGGTGAAGTAATCGGCAGTCTAAATCAAGGTGACTATTCCGAACGGCGCTTCACGCCCGGTATGGATACAAGTCTGCTTGAGCAGCTTAGCATTAAGGTCTCCATTTGTCTGTCGAATGTGATGGCTCACGAACAACTGAAATGGCTTGCATACAGGGATCCGCTAACTGGATTGCTCAATCGTCGAATCATGGCAAGGGGGCTGAAACGGGAGTTCAAACGGGCCGAGCGTTATGGAACATCTCTATCGTTGGTATTCCTCGATTTGGATGATTTTAAGATAGTGAACGACCGATATGGCCATGACCTGGGTGATAAGTTACTGAGATACGTTGCAACGCATCTGATAGAGATGAGTCGCGAAATCGACATCGTTGCGAGATTTGCAGGGGATGAGTTTGTCATTATTTTGCCTAATACAACCTTTAAGAATGCCCGCAAATTTGTGGACCGTCTCCAGAGCTTTTTTCTAAAACACCCGATAAACGTTGGGGTGATATCTATACCAATTTCTATCAGTTCTGGAATAGCCACCATTGAGGACAAAGCAATCACCGACGAGGCATCTCTCTTAAAGAAAGCAGACCAAATGCTTTATCAGGCCAAGGAACGCAAGAAAAAGAAGAAAGATGGTGTCCTTTCCCCCCGCCCTCGTAAGACTAAACGATTATTCGAGAACATGTAACATACCTACTTCTCCAGGCATTTTGCCAACCTAATGTCTTCATGTCTCTAAGAAAAAGAGGTATTGATAAGGAGCTAGATGTGGCTGCGATAGTGCCCTCGATCTCGTGAGCAACGATCAATTCTTACGCATCAGATGGGCAACCGCCTTTTCCAGCCCATCGAGGGTCAGCTCAAACATGGGAAAGATCTCACGGATAACGCCGATAGTGTGGGTGTATTTCCATTCAAAAACTGGTACCGGATTTAACCAAACAGAGTGGGGAAAGGTTTGGGCTATAAAATCCAGTCGCTCAATGCTGGGTTTTCCTGACCGCTCGTCAAAATAGATGGAACCATTGTAAACGGTGAGTTCATAGGGGGCCATGCTCGCATCACCCACGATGATGAACCGTGTTTCCGGGTCAAGCCGCACCAGTTCATCAACAGGAATGGGCTTGTAATACCGCTGAGGATCCTCCCATAAGTACTTGTATATTGTGTTGTGGAAGAAGAAGGTCTTGAGATCCTTGAACTGCGCCCGGGCATAATTGAAAAGGGTTTGTACCACACCAACATAAGGCTCCATAGACCACCCACCGTTGTCAATGGCCAGTATAACCTTCAATCGGTTTCTAAGGCTCCGTTCAAAGACGATCTCTATCTCACCTGCATTCTTTACGGTCTGGTAAATGGTCTCGCTTATGTTGACCCTGTCCTTGGGCCCAACAGGCACCATGTGTCTCAACCGTTTCAGTGCCTCACCCATCTGGGACTGAGTCAGGGGACCTTGTTGAGAGTAGTCGCGGTACCTTCTATCCATGGCCACCTTAACGGCCGACTTGTTCCTGGATATTCCTCCAACCCTCATTCCTCCGGGATGGTATCCAGAATGTCCCACCGGTGATGTCCCACCGGTACCAATCCACTTACTGCCTCCATGGTGTGCCTCGGTCTGCTCTTTTAGCCGCTCAAGAAAGTAATCAATCAGTTCATCAGGGCTCAATTTGCCGAGCTCGGATTCATCAATTCCGAGGATATCAGCGAGCATTTTAGGATCCTTTAACCACTCCTCAAGCAAGGTCCGGGCTATCTCAGATAATTCGAATCGATCCGGTTCCTTCAGCTCAACACCCTGGAAGTGATGAGCAAACACCTGGTCGTAGAGGTCAAAATAACGCTCGCTCTTCACCAAGATCGCACGGGCCCCGGTGTAAAAATCATCAACTGAATTGACCAGCCCCATACCCAAGGCCTTGTGCAGCCGTAAGAAGGCGGTGGGTGTTACCGGTATGCCTACTTTTCGCAAAGTGTAGAAAAAATCAATGAACATTCTTCTTTCCTGCTCTGCTAGATCCTAAAACGGCCTACAGCCTTTTGGGCAACGAATAAATCGGAGCTCTTTTTGAACAGCACCCCCAAATACGGGACGTGCCCTTTGATCAGGTTCTTGATCTTAAAGTCGGGATCAGACCTCAGGGCCCTGATCCAATTGATAAGCTCCCTGGTGGCAGGCCTTTTCTCAATGTTTTTGATTTCCCTGAGGCGGTAAAGGGTTTGAACAGCACTGTTGAGCAGTTCCTTATCGATATCAGGGAAGTGCACCTGTACAATCCCTCTCATCATTTCAGGCTCTGGAAAGGCGATGTGGTGGAAATTGCAGCGACCTAGAAAGGGGTCGGAGAGGTCCTTCTTTGCATTTGAGGTAATGATCACTATTGGCCGGTTCTTCGCCTTTATGGTTTTATCGATCTCGATAATATCGAATTGCATCTGGTCCAATACATCGAGCATATCGTCCTGGAAATCGGTATCGGCCTTATCAATCTCATCTATCAACAGCACTACCTTTTCATCCGATACGAAGGACTGTCCGATTTTGCCCATCCTGATATACTCTTCAATGTTACTGACATCCCTCTTGGAATCTCCAAATCGACTATCATTCAAGCGGGTCAGTGTATCGTACTGGTAGAGACAATCTATAAGCTTCATGCTCGATTTGACGTTGAGGACAATCAGCCTCATGTTGAGAGCCTCAGCAATGGCGTGTGCCAACATAGTCTTGCCGGTGCCGGGTTCCCCTTTGAGCAAAAGAGGCATCTCCAGGGCTATGGAGATGTTGACGATCTGGGCTAATTCCTCATCAAGTACGTATTTCGAGGCACCGACAAACTTCTTTAATTGATTCCCTTCGTTCATATCCCCGCTCCTTTAGAAGATTTATTTTTTCATGCAGACTCAGTATCGTATAACCATTGATAAATATTATTATAGCAACTTTGCTTGTGCAATTCAACACAAACCTTAGGTTTAATGTAATACCTCAGTCTTGGGGGGATGGGCTTCAAAGGGCCTCTTGTCCCCGAGCGAAGTTGCTGGGAGCAGTGGGGCACCCACCGAGGGTGAGCAGGAAGGGGAAAGCCCCGCCTTTAGAGCGGGGAAGGGGCAAGTATTCCCCGCCTGCGAACCCCGAAAGGGTCACCGCGAAAGCTCTGAAG
>JAFDHG010000037.1 GCA_019308925.1 Deltaproteobacteria bacterium | reverse complement strand
TTACTAATTTTTTATCCTGAAGGGGATAACCACCTTCTTCCAGATACTGTTTCGCATACTCTACCGACGGTATGTCTACCCTGTAACTAAAAAAATTCTCTCTGGCATAGTCTAGAATATCCATCTTTTACTGCTCCCATACTAAAGGGTCCACATAAACCTTCCTCTTGAGGCAAGACAGAGAAACATTCTCTTGCATAGTTAGATTCACCTTCGCTGACCCTTTTCGAGGGGTTATACTTGCAATCTGCCCCAACTACAGCTTAAAATATAAAGATAGTTGAGTCAAGATTTGAATACCCGGCAAGAGATGGTGGTGAGGTGAAGCCCCAGCCTATAATATTCACCGACCTAGATGGAACCCTTCTCGAGCATCAAACCTATTCCTTCACAGCAGCCTTGCCAGCCCTTGAGCTCATAAAGGAGGAGGGGATACCCCTGGTGTTTTGTTCAAGCAAGACCAGGGCCGAAATTGAGTACTGGAGGGCGAGGCCGTGGATGTACTCAAGTGGCTCTATCAGAGGAAGTTCGGCAACATCGTTACTATCGCTTTGGGTGACAGCCCCAATGACCTCCCCATGTTAGAAAAAGTCGATTACCCCATCCTTATGCAAAATTACAAAGGGGAACATGATCAAAGGATAGCGGTATCGAACCTCATCAGGGTTGAAGGTATTGGTCCTGAAGGGTGGGGCAAGACCGTGATGAAGTTCATACAGAACAGGTTATAAAGTACAACCGTGAGCCTTGAGGTCAGCCTGTGCACCACGGACCTAGATCTCCTGACAAGGACCATATCCTTCACATGTTCCACCCGCCGGTTACCTCTAGGATGGCGCCGGTCATATAGCTTGCATCGTCAGAGGCGAGGAAGGCGACCACATTGGCGATATCCTCGGGTTTACCTACCCTACCCAAAGGAACTTCCTCTATCATCGGCTGGAGATACTTCTCCGGTATTCCCCTCAGCAAGGGGGTGTCGATCAGCCCGGGCATGATGGCGTTGACATTGATTGTATATCTGGCCAGCTCCTTGGCCACACTCTTAGTAAAGCCGACGATCCCCGCCTTGGAGGCTGCGTAGTTAGTATCTCCTACCACCCCTATCCGGCCATAGATGGAAGAGATGTTGATGATCTTACCGTAGCGCTGCTTGATCATATAAGGGGCTACGGCCTGGGTGCAATAAAAGATCCCCTTCAAGTTTACATCGAGGACCTCATCCCACTGCTCATCCTTTAACCTCAGAAGGAGGGCACTGCGGGCAATGCCTGCGTTATTCACCAGTATATCCATCCCGCCCAATTCCCGCACCGCGGTCTTAATCAGCTCCTCTACTTCCGTCTTCTTGGAAACATCAGCCACTACCGCTATGGCCTTCCTCCCCAGTGCCTGGACCTCTTGAGCAGTCTTGGGAGCAGTTTCAGGGTTTATGTCATCGATGATCAAATCCGCCCCCCTTTGGGCAAGCTTTAAGGCAGTCCTTTTCCCGATCCCCTGCCCTGCCCCAGTCACAATGGCCCTCTTACCCGCTAAATCCATCTTTATCCTCCTTTTGATCTAATTGGGGAAAATAATAAGGGATAAAGAGATAAGGTGTCAACTCATTCTGCCTTCTTAATGCGACACAGCGATGCCTTGAGGGCGGGGTAACCGGTCACGGGATCAGCCGCTGAGCTGTTGGTGAGGAGGTTGACGTTGGCCTCAGTCCATCCATGGGGGATGTGAACGACACCCGGCAGGATATCATCAATGACCTCCGCTCTGAGCCTGATGGACCCCAAACGGTTCTCCGCAGCCACCTGATCCCCATCCTTGATGCCCCAATCCTCGGCGGTTGCCGGGTGGATCTGGAGGGTGGGATGAGGCCTCCTCTTTCGGAGTCTCTCTACATGCCTAAACTCTGAATGGAGGAACTCTAGACTCCTCGCTCCTGTGGTCAGGATCAAGGGATATTCCCCAATCAGCTCTCCTTCCACCGGGGTCTCAGGGGGCTCCCGGTGTGCGGGGAGAGGATCATGGCCCAGCTCCTCCATGGTCCGGGAATACAACTCCACCTTTCCCGAAGGGGTAGCGAACCCCTTTTGCCTGTATTGATCGATCCGCAATGTCCCGTAGGGGATACCTTCAGGGTGCTCATAGAGATCCTTTACGCTCAACCCTGTTGGCTTCAGGGCGTAATCAATGGCCTCCTCCTCGTCCTTCCAGGGAAAATATTCATCATAACCCATCGTGCGCGCCAGGGTGAACCAAAAGCGCAGATCGGACCAGGCCTCCCCCACCTCCATGACCTTCTTCCTCAGGGTGACGTAGGGAATGGCGTGCAGCGTACCATAGTAGTCGCACAGTTCGGTCCGCTCCAGGAAGGTAGCAGCAGGGAGAAAGAGGTGGGCCATCTCAGCCGTAGGTGTCATAAAGAGGTCCATCACCGCCATGAAGTCCAACCTTCCCAGGGCCTCCTTGACCTTTTGGGAATTGGGCCAGGTCAGCACGGGATTAGAGGCGGCCACAAAGAGGGCTTTGATGGGGTATGGTTTGCCCGAAAGGATGACGTCGGGCAAGACCATGGCCTGCCCCTCCCCAAAGGGCCTCCCCCAGACCTCATAAAATAGGGGGTATCTATCCACCCCCAGAGGCTCACCTTCCATCAGTTCCGGGAGGCGAATGGGGTTGATGTGGACACGGGAGGAGGTGATGAATCCCCCTATCTTATCGATATTGCCGGTGAGGGCCTGTAAGATGGCGACTGCCCGGGCGTTCTGTATGCCCACGGCGTGCTGGTCCAAGGCATTAGTCCCCTGAACAATACAGGCCGGTCTGGTGGTGGCGAAGAGGCGGGCGGCCTCCCTTATCTTTTCTGCAGGGACCCAGGTGATTTCCTCCACCCGCTCAGGGGGATAGTCGGCAACCCTCTTTTGAAGCTCATCGAGGCCCACTGTCCACTCCTTGACGAACTCCTGGTCGTAGATGTCCTCTTTTATGATGACGTTCATCATCCCCAGAGCCAGGGCACAATCGCTTCCGGGTCTGACCTGTAGGAACAGATCCGCCTGTTTGGCCATCTCTGTGCGGCGTGGGTCGATGCAAATCAGGCGCGCCCCCTTCTTTCCCGCTTTGACTATCCTTTTCGCCAAGGGTGGGTTGGAACAATGGGGGTTGTTACCCCAGACGACGATGCACTTGGCATGGTCCACATCGGCCACAGGGAACTTCCCGAGGGTGAGGATATAGCCTATAATGCGGCAGCGAAAACAGAGGCTCTCCACGGAGACGCAATTGGGGGTGCCGTAGATGTCACAAAAGCGCCTCAGGAAACTCACGGTAGTGTTCCCCCCCAAAAGGATGGGCATACCGATGGCCACGGCGAAGGCCTGAGGACCATATTTCTCTTTGATATCCCTGAGCCGCTCGGAGAGGATCTCCAGGGCCTCATCCCATGAGATTCTCTTCCATCCTTTTGCCTCCCTTTTCATCGGGTATGTGATCCTTTGAGGGGAGAGGGCGACCTCCAGGGCTGCAGCACCTTTGGGGCAGAGGACCCCCTTGTTGAGGGGGTGGTCCTTATCCCCCCCTACCCTCTCTATCGTACCTCCTTTGATGTGGACCTCCATCCCACACCCCCAGGGGCAGATCTCACAAGCCGTTTTCACCACCCGGTCTGGATATAATACCCTAATCTCATGTCCCATCTCACACCTTACTTAAAGCGGAAGATCATCTTTAAGATCCTTGGCAATACCGAAATCGGACCAGATCGGAGCACACGGCTCCGCACACTGCGCCCAGTGCTGCCGAACCCCTCCCAATGGAGGATATCTGCGAGCTTAAGTTTAGGAGGGGAGGAAGGGGTCTGTGCAGGATAGCCCACGGTGATGATCCCCACCACCTTCATCCCCGCAGGGGCCCCCAGGATCTCCTTGACCCTTTCTTCATTAAAGGCCCCTATCCAACAGGTCCCCAGTCCCAAGGAGGTCGCCTCCATGATGATGTTGGCCCCGGCCAAGCTACAGTCCACTATATGAAAGGCGCTCTTGGTGTCACCGCAGATCACGATGAGGAGGGGGCCTCTGAGACATGATGGGACTTGACAAAGAAGAACCTGGTCTGGTTTCCCACCTCTTTGCGCAGATCTTCCCTCGTTACCGCCACAAAGTGCCAGGGCTGGATGTTGGCACCCGAGGGGGCCCACCTGGCCGCCTCGATCAGCCTTTCTATGACCTCTCTGGGGACCTCCTTTTTCTGGTAATGCCTGATGCTCCTGCGCGCCTTGAGGAGATCTAATATTTCATCCATCTTCTCCTCCAAAGACCTTTGTGCTAACCGTGCCAATTTTATAACCTCTCCCCCAAGCCGTCAAATTAAATCGAACCAGGACCCTGGAGGGGTAGTTTAACAAAGATATTTTATCCAGAAAGGGTAGCAATGTCCACTACCTTTATATCACCAACTAAATGGGAGAAGAGCCGTCATTGTTTTGGTCGGGGTAATGTCCCGAGCCATTACAGATCTCCTTACACTATCCGATCAATCGACAACGGGCCCGTGGTAGGCTATGGTGATTGTCGGACATTAGAGTAAGGTAATTGTTTTGTAGAAGACCCCTTCGCGAAGGTATCTGGCCAAGGAGGAATCCGCTGCAGCCCTCCACGATGGAGGGCTGCAGATCTTTTGCTATATGGGACATCCCTGAGGATATGAGGTAATGCCATAGGGGCGTTTTATCAATAAGATGAAGAGGGAAAATTGCTGAGGTGGCCCTTTATCCCCACCATTGATAGAGTTTGATCACCTTGAGGGTGAAATCATCGTGATTTCCCTCAAGCGTTTCCGAAAAAAGATTAACGTTGACATAGTCATGCCCCTATGTTAACTAATCTTTTAATATCCTTTGGAAAATTATTGTTGTAAATGGCCTCAATAAGGGAGAAATATAATGATGTGCAGGGGGTCTTGGTTAAAGGGACTAATTGGGTGGGAGATACCATTATATCCTTTCCTGCCATCCGCTGCCTGCGTACCATTTTCCCACAAGCCCATATTTATGTCCTAGCAAGATCCCATCTTGCCGAGCTCTGGAGGGCCAATCCCGACGTCGATGAGGTGATCCCCTATGATATGCCCAAAGGTGTTCGCAGGATCTTTGCTGAGTTGAAGATAGCTCGACTCCTCATGGGCAGGAGGATAGATCTCGCCGTCGTCCTCCCCAGTTCTTTTAGCTCTGCTTGGATGGTCTTTTTGGGCGGAATCCCCTACCGCATCGGATATGTAGGAGAAGCGAGGGATTGGCTGTTGACCGAGCGTGTAAGAAGAAATCCCGAGCTTTTAAGCAAACACCGCATGTACTATTATCTAAATCTAATAAAGAACCTGGGACATTTTATATCGCCTCCTTTGCCCTCATTGTCCCTCAATGGGAAGATAGAAAAGTGGGCCAATGATTTCCTCTCGCAAAATGGCCTGAGGGAAAAACTACTCATCGGCTTTAACGCGGGGGCCACGTATGGGGAGGCCAAATGTTGGCCCTTGGAGAGGTTCGTGGAATTGGGGGGAAGATTGATAAAAGATTATGGGGCCTCTATCCTCATCTTTGGCTCCCCTAATCCCAAGGAGATGATGTTAAACACCGCCATTGCCCAAGGGATTGGTGAGGGATGCCTCAACCTAGCCGGTGAGACCTCTTTATTACAGTTGGCTTCTCTGCTGCGGCACTGTAGGCTCCTGGTCACCAACGATACAGGGACCATGCATGTAGGGGCGGCGGTGGGCACACGGGTGGTGGCCATCTTCGGCCCCACCGACCCCAGGACGACCTCACCCCTGGGGGATGGTCATATCGTGGTCCGCAGGGATGTCCCTTGCAGCCCCTGCCTCAAAAGGGTTTGCCCAGAGGATCATCAATGCATGGAGCTTATAAAGGTAGACGATGTATATAAAGTTGTAGAAGCGAAACTCAAAGAAGGGCCTTCCTCCGTGGAGGGGTAATGGAGAAGATATCAATCTATGTCCTTACCTTTAATAACGAGAGGACTATTGAGAGATGTCTGGCCACTCTCCAGTGGGCCGATGAATTGGTGGTGGTGGATTCTCACAGCACCGATGGCACCTTAAAGATATGTCGCCAATACACCGACCGGGTTTATCAGCGGAAGTGGACAAACCACCAAGAGCAATATCAATACGCCGCTGATTTGACGACCAACCGCTGGGTGATGTTCGTAGATGCCGATGAGGAGGTCCCTCCCGAGCTGGCTCAGGAGATACGGGAGGAATTAGGGACCAACAACGGACAGTGGGATGGTTATATCGCCCACCGCCGCACCTATTACCTCGGTCGTTGGATAAAGTATGGAGGTTGGTACCCCGACTATGAAGTCAGGATATACGACCGGAACAAGGGGAGGTGGGAAGGGGGGCTGCATGCCAAGGTAAAGGTGGACGGGAGGGTGAAGGTCTTGCGAAACCATTATCTTCACTACACCTATAGAGATATCTCTGATCAGATCCAGACCATTGATCGGTACTCTCAGGTTGCAGCGGAAGATATGTTCCGAGAGGGAAAGAGATTCAGCTTGATCAATATGTTGCTGAATCCCCCTTTTCGTTTCCTGAAGGAATACATATTTAAAAGGGGGTTTCTGGATGGGATACCCGGCCTCGTAATCACGATATCGACCATGTTTTATGTCTTTATAAAGTATGCCAAATTATGGGAGCTACAGAAGGGTTTGAAGAAGGACAATGGGGTACGAAGAGACCTTTAGAGATAAACAGGTGCTTATTACAGGTGGACTGGGCTTTATCGGCAGCAACCTCGCGATCAAGCTGGTTGAGCTGGGAGCAGTGGTCACCCTGGTGGACAATATGATCCCTCGCCAGGGGGGGAATCTTTTCAACATCGCCCCCATCGCCGATGAGGTCCGCGTAAACTTCAGCGACGCGAGGGATCAGCTCTCCATGGATCACCTAGTACAGGGGCAGGACTATATCTTCCATCTGGCAGGCCAGGTGAACCACGTAGAAAGTGTGCGCAACCCGATCCAAGACCTGGATATAAACTGCCGGGGAACCTTGGTATTGTTGGAGGCCTGCCGAAAGTTCAATAAGGATGTCAAGCTCATCTTCTCGGGGACTAGGGGGGAGTACGGGGCAAGCGTCCATTTACCAGTCAATGAAGACCACCCCACCAATCCCAAAGGGATCTACGCTGTGACCAACCTGACGGCAGAGAAGATGATCCTCGTCTATCACGATATCCATAAGATCCAGGGGGCCTGTCTCAGGATCACCAACACCTATGGAGAACGCCATCAGATGCAACACGACGAGTTTGGCGTCCTTAACTGGTTCATCCGCAAGGCCATGGACGATGAGACAATACCGGTCTTCGGCGACGGGAGGATCTTGAGGGACTTCCTCTATGTGGGCGATTTAGTGGGTTGCTTTTTGATGGTGGCTTCCTGCCCCCAGGCCTATGGGGAGGTATTCAATGTTGGAACAGGCGTTCCCATCAGTTTCATCGATCTGGGGAAGATGATCGTAGATATTGCAGGGAGGGGAAAGGTTGCCTTTACTGAATTTACTAAGGAGCGGAAAGAAGTGGAACCAGGAGATTATTATACAGATATCTCCAAAATCAAGCGCATCGTCGGTTGGGAGCCAAAGACAGATCTGAGGGAGGGCATCAAAAAGACGATCGAATTCTATAAGAAGTATAAGAGAGAATATTGGGAATGAAGGTTAAAAACCAGATTTAGGGTTTCCCACTTGGGATTTCGAATATAAGATTCTTGGTATAGGGTGATGATTCCATTTTTGGATCTACAAAGACAATATAGAAGGATTGAGGGAGAAATCCTCTCCGCTACAAAAAGGGTCTATGAAAAAGGTATTTTCATTTTGGGAGAAGAAGTTTCAGCTTTTGAGAAGGAATTCGCACAGTATTGTGGGGTTCGATATGGGGTCGGAGTAGATTCTGGAACAGATGCCCTTTATTTGGCTTTGAAGGCTGTTGGCATTGGAGAAGGGGATGAAGTCATTACCGTGGCCAATTCTTTTATTGCCACGGCCTTAGCCATCTCTTTTGCCGGGGCGAAACCCCTCTTTGTGGATATCAATCCCGAAACCTATACAATGGATCCAAATGCATTAGAGCGCCTTTTAAGGAGTCGAAATGTGAGGAACATGAGACGAAGGATCAAGGCGATTCTTCCTGTTCATCTTTACGGCCACCCTGCGGAGATGGACGCAATTATGGATATTGCGGACCACTACAATCTCATCATAATTGAGGATGCCTGTCAGGCACATGGAGCAGAATATCAAAGAAAGAAGGTAGGTTCATTCGGTACGCTAGGCTGTTTTAGTTTCTATCCGACCAAGAATTTGGGCGGATATGGCGATGGTGGGATGGTGGTAACCAATCATGAAAACCTTTACGAGAATCTCCGGCTTCTTCGGTGTTATGGAGAGAAGAGAAAATATCAACATGTTCTCAAGGGAAATAACAGCCGATTGGATGAAATTCAGGCGGCTATCCTGCGAGTTAAATTGAAATATTTGGATCAATGGAACGATGAGAGAAGGGAGAAAGCGCTAATTTATACGAGAATGCTTAAAAGTATGGAGATAATCTGCCCAGTTGAAAAGGAATATGTTCGGCATGTCTATCATCTCTACGTCATCCGGACAAAGGAGAGAGATGCCCTCCAGACATTTTTAAAAGAGAAGGGGATCCAAACACTCATCCACTATCCTATCCCCATTCATCTCCAAAAGGCATACAGGGAATTGGGCTATCATAAAAGTGACCTCCCCTTAATTGAACAATCTTCTCGGGAGGTTTTATCTCTTCCATGCTTTCCAGAGATGGCAAACCCAGAAATAGAGGAGGTAGCAGAAACGATTCGACGCTTTGTTGAGGGAAAAAATGAAGATTCTTCACCTCTTTTCCGATTGGAAGTGGACAGGACCGGCTGAGCCGGTAATAAACCTTTGCCAGTCCCTTCAGCAGCGGGGGCATGAGGTAGTCCTGGCCTACAGGCGTCCCCCCTTCGAGGCCCTGGAGAGCGTGGAGAAGGGGGTGATGGAAAAGGGTATCAAAGGGATTGATCGCTTTCGGCTCGCCCCTGTTTCGAAGCCCTATTACCTTCACCATCTCAAAGGTTCCCTTACTGATATAAAGGCGATTTCCCGCTACATCGACGCCGAAGGTTTTGAAATCGTCAACGTCCACAATTCCCATGACCATATAGTAGGCGGTTTGGCGGCAAGGGCTTCAAGGAGACATCCTCCGGTGATCCGGATGGATCATAAGCGGGATTCCCTGAATGCGGATCTCATAAGCCGATGGTTTTTTGGGCGTTATACCGATGGATTGATCACCTTCTCGGAAAAAAGCAGAAAAAAGCTCATTGAGGAATTGGGGTTTCCCCAGCAGAGGGTGGTCAAGGTTCATCCCGCTTTAGACCTTCAGCGTTTTGATCCCAGGCGAAAATACCGGGATATGCGAACAACATTCAGCATACCCCAAGATGCGCCAGTGGTGGGGATCGTGGCCCGCTTTCAAAGATATCGCAGGACAGATCTCCTCCTCGAGGCCTTTTCACAACTTATCAAAACGGTGCCTGATGCAAGACTCCTTCTGGTGGGGAGAAGTAGCCAGATGAAGAAAAGTGTCTTAGAGCCTATGAGGAGACTGGGCTTTGAAAATAGCGTAGTCCTTGCCGGGTATCGTAAGGAGGACTATTTGGATACTCTAGCCTGTATGGACATCTTCACCCTTATAAGCCCTGGCTCTGATGGCACAGCAAGGGCCCTGCGGGAGGCCATGGCCATGGGGAAACCGGTCGTGGTAACCAGAAGGGGGATGCTCCCTGAGCTGGTACAGAACGGGATCACCGGATTCGTGGTGCAAGAGAACCCTGAAGCCCTTTATCAGGCCCTCTTGCCTATGGTGAAAGATGAGAAATTACGCAGTTCCATAGGAAGATCCGCCCATGAGATGGCCCAAAAGGAATTCCGTCTAGAACGTCAGGCAGAGGAAGTGGAGACCTTTTACCAGAGGATTTTAGAGAAAGTTCCTTCTTTATGAAAATCGCCCTGGGGATAAGGGATTTTTCTCCCTCCAGGGGTGGGGCGGAGAGATATTTGGTGGACCTTATGAAATTCCTGGCCCAGGAGGGGCATGAGGTGCATGTTTTTGCCCACCGCTTCGGCGAAGGGATAGAAGGCATTAACATGCACAAGGTAGCAGCATTCCCCTTCTTCAAAAGTCTGCGAATACTCTCCTTCGCCCTGAGGTGCCATCGGCAAATAAAAAGGGATGACTTCGACGTGATCATGGGGGTGGGTAATACCTGGCGTGCTGACCTCTTACAGCCCCATGGAGGGGTCCACTGGAAGTGGTTCTGGCGGAGTCTGCGAGCCTATGATAACCCACGGACCTGGGGGGCGAAGTTTTTAGGAAGGGTTTTGAGCCCTAAACAATGGGCTGAAGGGATAGTGGAGGATGCACCCTATCGAGGGGGGGTGAAGCGGATTGTAGCCATCTCTGAGATGGTGAAAAGGGATATTGTCGATTATTATGGTATACCCGACGGGCAAATCGTAGTAATTTACAATGGGGTGGATATTGAACACTTTCACCCCCGTAACAGGAGATATCGGGAGGAGATCAGAGGGCGTTATGGCTTGAGCCCGGAGGATATCCTGCTCCTTTTCGTCTCCCATAACTTCAGACTCAAGGGCTTACGACACCTCATTCAAGCCCTTGCCCTAGCAAAGAAAGAGAAGGAAAATATCAAACTTTTAGTGGTGGGGAGGGACACAATAGGCCCTTACCTGCGTCTTGCCAGGAAGATGGGGTGTGAAAAAGATGTCTTTTTTGCTGGAGGAGTGCGCGATTTGGAACGATATTATCCGAGCGCGGATATCCTGGTGCATCCTACCTTTTACGATGCCTGTTCCCTGGTTGTGCTAGAGGCCCTGGCCAGTGGCCTTCCGGTGATAACTACTAGATACAATGGGGCTGGTTGGATAATCTCCCAAGGGAAAGAAGGTTTTGTCCTCGATGATCCGAGGGACATAGGGGCCTTGGGTGAGGCGATCTTGTATTTTACCGATTCTCTCAGATTGCGGGAGACCTCAAAGGCTGCCAGGGCATTGGCGGAGCAATACTCACAGAAGGAGTCTTACAACGCAATGATGGAGGTTATGAGGTCTATAGCGTTGTAAGACCAGATGAGAAGCTCGATAAAAAGGTGCTAAGGTGAATTTCTTTGATTATGGATTGCTGAAGTCATTCGTTCAGGCATTTCGATGTCATGAGCCGGTTGTCGAGATTGGGTCTTTAGTAGTTGACGAGAGCATGAAAGCCTATGATGTAAAAGGCCATTTCCCACAGAAAGTCTTCTGGGGGGTAGATCTGCAACGGGGATTGGGGGTGAATATTGCGGGTGACATAGAGGGGTTGCCCTTCACATCGAATTCCGTCGGCACCATCCTTTCCTTCGATACCATGGAGCACGTATGGGATGTCCACGCCGCATTTAAAGAGATAAATCGGGTGTTAAGAAAAGATGGGATTGCGGTCATTAGTTCTGTCTTCAATTTCAAGATACACTCGTGCCCCCATGATTTTTGGAGATTTACTCCCGAGGCACTGGATAAGCTCACAGAGGGGTTCCCCAATAAGATTTTGGGTTATCAAGGATATCGAAAACGGCCGAGGCATGTTTTTGTTGTCATCTTCGGAGAGGAGCACCCCGTTCAAGGCCTCAAAGAACAGGCTGATGAATTTTCACGTTTACTGCAAGAAGAGGCGACGAGGAAGTTTTCGGTCTTTGATAGGATGCGTCATTATCTAGCCGGCCTCTTTTCGCGGAAGCCACTTATGGATTTTAAACATTATAATAATATTTCAATCTATACAAAAACTATATCCTAAGAAATAAAGGAACCTTCAATGAATGTAAAAAAGGCTATTAAGAAAATATTCTCACGTGCTGATCCATTTCTTACGAAAGATAATAGGAGGTATTCAAAATATGATATTGGTGACTGGACGTATGGTAAACCCAGGATACTATCGTGGCGTGAAGGAGCGAAATTAAGAATCGGGCGTTTCTGTTCAATCGCCGAAGGGGTTATTATTCTCTTAGGAGGAGAGCACAGGGTAGATTGGGTTACTACGCACCCTGTAAACATCCTCTTCGGAGTAAAAAGGGTTTCTGGGCTTCCATATACAAAAGGCGATGTAGTCATAGGGAATGATGTCTGGATTGGAAGAGACGCACTAATCATATCGGGGATTACGATAGGTAACGGTGCTGTGATCGCTGCTCGAAGTGTTGTCACTGAGGATGTCTTACCCTATTCAATAGTTGCCGGGAATCCGGCCAGGCATATTAAATTTCGATTTAGTGAGTCGATAATAAATGATTTACAAAATATTGCCTGGTGGAACTGGCCGATTTCAAAGATTGAAGAGGCATTGTCACTTTTACTCTCGTCGGACATAGAAGCGTTCATAAACAAATACAAGGTGTAAGTACGCTTTAGCAGTCTGCATAGAGTAGGGTATATCCGGCAGAGGAATCATGGAGAGATTTTGTACGATCACTATTTTATCACATGTAGACTGTGGATCGTATCGTGGCGTTACTAACCTTTTTTATAATTGGAGAGATCATCATGGATTGGAGCCAGCTTATACGAGGCCGCGAATTGATCCATAAGCGTTATCCTCAGATATGGGACCTGAAGTTGATCAAAAGACCTTCTCGATTAGTGCAGGATCATCTACGGCCGGGCATGAGCGTCCTTGAAGCAGGGGCGAGTGACAGAAGGATGGAGAGAAGGATAAAACAGGCGTATCCCGATATTGTTTACAAGAGCATGGACATAGATCGTGGCTTGCCTCATGATTATTACTCATTGGATGAGATTGATGAGCAATTTGACCTTATTATACTCCTGGAGGTAATAGAACACTTGGAGCTGGAAGAAGGGATGAAGATGTTAAGGCGGATCAATGAACTGCTTGTTGATGGAGGTAAGCTGATTATCAGCACCCCTAACATATATAATCCAGGCCGATTTTGGATAGATGCCACCCACAAGGTGGCCTACAGCTATGAGGAGCTGGGAGGGATATTGCTCAGCCAGGGGTTCGAGGTGTTGGAGATCTACCGTACCTTTAATGCCTCTGTCCCGAAGTATCTATTACGACTTACCCTCTTTCACCCCCTACATAGGATTTTAAACGTGGATTTTGCCAAATCAATTGTGGTCTTGGCCCAAAAGAGGGGATGCCTTTAAAAGGAAGGGGATTTCCATCTTACTTATCCCAAAAGACTATTTCCAAAATTAGGAAATTTATTGCGTTAAGGCTTAGATATAGAAAGAGACAATGAAGGTAAAGATCTTAATATCACGTAACACTAGTACAAGATATCGATTTCCTCAATTTATACCATACTTAATAGAAAGGGGGATAGAGATAGATTTATATAGAATGAAATCTTCCCTTATTGATTTTTTTAAGATGTTAAACAACCTGAAGGAAGCAGATATCGTGGTAATATTGAGGAAGCTCCTTACACCTTGGAAACAAAGGTTGATCCGAAAATTTTCTAAAAAAATCATTTTTGAATACGACGATGCAATCATGTACCGGTCATCACGTTGGACAAATCAACACTCTGGTACAAGAAGAGCACGATTTAAAAATATGGTTAAGACGTGCGATCTCATCATTGCCGGGAATCGGTTTTTAAAAGAAGAGGCAACGAAGTATGTAGACGAAAGAAAGGTGCATGTTATACCTACTGTTGTTGATATTGAGAAATATGCACCAAAGCAGTATGATTTAGAGAAGGATGACGTAATACTTGGTTGGCTTGGTAGCCAAGGGACTCTTCATTATCTAAAAACGCTTCTCCCAGTATTTGGGGAAATAGGCAGAAGATTTCCTTTTATTCAATTGAAGATCGTATGCAACGATTTTTTTGATGTTCCTAATATGAAAGTGATAAAAAAGAAGTGGTCAGAAGCGGATGAGGTCGTAGATCTTCAAGGATTTGATATCGGTTTGGGACCGTTGACGGATGATGTGTGGACACGCGGCAAGTGTGGTTTGAAACTGATTCAATATTTAGCTGTGGGGGTGCCGGTCGTTTGCTCTCCTGTGGGGGCAAATAAGGAAATTGTTCTAAATGGGGAAGTAGGATTCTGGTCCAGTGGGCAACGAGAATGGATTGAGAAGCTTAATATTTTGATTAGTAACCCAAAGCTGAGAAAAAAGATGGGTGAGAAAGGTAGAGAGAGAATAATGAAGGAATATTCTCTTCAGGCCATGGCCCCTAGGTTGTTTGATATATTGACTCAATTGTGACATTATTTTTGCCAAAGAGCGATTTTAACTGCAAAGGTATAAAAGATGTTGGACTGGAGCCAGATAATTTATCATCGTGATAAAATCCATGAGCGTTATCGTAAAATATGGGATATCCCATTGATAAAAAGACGATTCAGCCTAGTAGATAAAAACCTCTGTTCAGGGATGCGACTTCTCGATGTGGGGCTGGAGAGCGAGGGATGGAAGTTAAAATCATGAAAAGGCATCCTGGGGTGATCTATAAAAGTATGGATATAGATCGCCGTCTCCCTCATGATTATTACTCCTTAGACGAAATAAATGAGCAATTCGATCTTATACTCCTCTTAGATGTCATTGAACATTTGGAACTGGAGGACGGGGTGAATATGTTAAGGCGGGTCAATGAATTGCTTGTCGAAGAAGGCAAGCTGATTATCAACACTCCTAACATATTTAACCCCAGCCGATTTTGGTTAGATGCCACCCACAAGGTGGCCTACAGCTATGAGGAGCTGGGGGGGGTCTTGCTCAGCCAGGGGTTCGAGGTGTTGGAGATCTACCGTACCTTCAACGCCTCGTTTCCGAAGTATTTTCTGCGTCTTACCCTTTTTTATCCCTTGCATAGAATTTTAAATGTGGATTTTGCCAAATCTATTCTAATCCTGGCCGACAAGAAGGGCCAAAAGTTCGTTAGAAGAGGCGAATGAATGGGCGAGAGCAGGATAAGAGCTCATAATAATATTATAGAAATCTTAAAAAATTGGGGGGTGACTGGAAAAATTCTAGATGCTCCAGCGGGAACAGGTGAAATATCAAAAAAATTACAAGATGCTGGATTTGAAGTCTATGCAGCTGACATTGCACCTGAGTTTTTTAAACTTCAGGGTGTTAAATGTGAAGAGGTAGATCTTAATCATGATCTCCCTTATAAAGATGAATTTTTTGATCATATTTTGTGCTCTAATGGAATTGAACATCTGGAAGATCAATATAATTTTATAAGAGAATGTTACCGGGTTTTGAAGCCAAAAGGCAAACTTCTTATAACGACCCCCAATATTTTGAATTTAAAAGCGAGGGTTTCAAATTTATTTCTGGGTTTTCCTTCTTTTCATGATAGACCCCAGAACGAAGTAGATGATTATGCGGGTGGGGGACATATAAATATGGCTAGTTATTTCGATTTGCGAATAAATCTGCACAGAAATGGGTTTAAGATCATTTTGGTTACGACTCATATGCATAGTAGCAGTGCCATCGTCATCTCTTTCCTTTTCCCTTTTATTTATGCGCTAACGTATAGATCCTTCAGAAGAGAAAGGAATAGAGAACAGAGAGTAAGGAATAAAGAAATGTTACGACATGTCCTTTCAAGGGATCTCCTGTTTGGTAAAAAGCTATTTGTCTTAGCAGAAAAAGACCACCATTTTTTGAAAAAATAATTAAAGTATGAAAGCCCTCTTTCTCATCCAGGGTTGGAATGTAGCGGCCAGCCGATACAGGGTTCTCCAATATCTTCCTTATTTGGAGAGAAATGGGGTACAAACAAAGGTGACCACATATCCCCAGGATATCGGGGGATATGCCAAGCTTTATCGAGAGGTTGGAGATTACGATGTAGTCTTCCTTCAGAGGAAGAGGTTTAATCCCCCATTTCTGCAGGTTTTACGCTGGCGGGCCAAGGGGATAGTTTATGACTTTGATGATGCAGTGATGTATAAAGACTCTACAGCCCCCTCACCTTACTCTCGGACTCGCCAAAGGAGGTTTGCCCGCACCGTAAGGGACTCGGATCATGTCATTGCCGGGAATAACTTCCTCAGGGATCAGGTTGCCAGATTTACCGATCGGGTAACTGTCATACCTACTGCCATTGATCGAGATAGATACTTGGTCAAAGACTACACCATTAGAAAAGAGCAAGTAACCATCGGTTGGATTGGAGACCATGGGAGCATCCACTATTTGATCAGGTTGCGCCCTGTCTTCGAGGAATTGGGTAAAAAGTACCACCACCTAGAGCTGAAGATCATCTGCGATACCTTCTTTGATTGCGAAAACATCCATGTGATCAAGAAAGGGTGGAGTCAGGAGGAGGAAGTGGAGGATCTGAGGGGCCTGGACATAGGGGTGATGCCCCTTTTGGATGATCCATGGTCGTGGGGCAAATGCGGGTTTAAAATCCTCCAGTATTACGGGGTAGGCATACCGGTGGTCTGCACCCCAGTGGGGGTCAACAGGGACGTGGTGCAGGAAGGGGTGAACGGTTTTTGGGCCATGACCCACGAGGAATGGGTAGAGAAGCTCTCCATATTGCTTGAGGACCCTGTGCTGTGTCAGAAGATGGGGATGAGGGGGCGGGAGCTTGTGAGGGAGTCGTTTTCAGTCCAAGGATGTGCCCCTAAGTTTTACCAAGTATTAGAGGAAGTGGCCCAAAGGGGTACCGGATGATCCCGTCTCAAAAGAAAGGTGTGGAAGAGCTACGTTGGACCATTGCTGAGGGTGCCGATAAATGGTTACCCCCTTCTTTGTTAGATAATCTAGAGAGGTTTCTGCTAAAAAATCCCCCTCAAGAGGTAATAAAGGAATCGCCTGTCCGGACGGCCTTGATTGTCTCAGGTCCTAAAGGAGATCTTTTTCTAAAAAGGTATAAAATAAGAAGTCTTAAGGAGGGATTGAAGTATTTCTTCGCCCCCTCTAAGGCCCAAAGGGAGTGGGTGATGATCCATTTAGCACAGAGAAGGGGGGTCCCGACCTCCTCTCCTTTGGCCATGGGGGAGGAGCGCAGAGGGGGAATTTTAAAGGAGGCCTTTCTCATCACCCAGGCCATTTCCCCTTCAAAACCCTTGATAGAATTGATCCATGAGGGAGGGCAGGAGGCCCATATCCTCCGCGCAGCCCGATTGATTAGAAGGGTGCATGAGGCCGGCCTTTTTCATCAAGATCTGCACGCAGGCAATATCTTGGTACAGAGGGATGAGGGAAAGCTATACTTGATTGATCTCCATCGCTCCAAACCCCTGAGGAGGATTCCCGAGAGAAGGCGGCTCTGGAACCTGGCGCAGTTCTTTTATTCTGTTAGGGGATGGCTGCCCTCTGAGGATAAAAAAGGCTTTTTGCAGCTTTACGATGAGGAGGGGAATATATTCAAAGAAGGGCTTATGGAGGTCTTAGGGAAGATTGAAAGACTAGAAGAGAAAATCTATCGACGTCACATGAAGAGCAGAACGAAGAGGTGCCTCAAAAACAGCGGAGGTTTTTATGTCGCAAAAGAGGACGGCTGGCGGATATGGGCGAGGAGGGATTGGCAGCCTGAAGGATTGCTGGAGGCAATGAAGAAACATAAGGATATCTTGGCCAGCAAAAAGGAAGGGCTGATCAAAGACGGTCGCCGCACCGCTATCACCCTTTTCGAGTTTATGGAAAGAAGAATATGTGTGAAGGAGTATCGCCATAAAGGGGTTTTATTAAGATTAAAGGGGCCCCTCAGGAGATCAAAGGCCCGAAAGGGGTGGCTGATGGGCAATGGGTTGGTGGTGAGGGGTATTGTGGGAATTACCCCTCTGGCCCTCCTGAAGCGGAGAAGGTGGGGTCTTCCCCAGGAGGCCTTTTTCATTATGGAATCCCCCCCTGGCTATATTGAGCTTGACCGATATATGGTAAGGACCTTCGGAGTCTCCCTTTATGAAAGGGTCAAAAAAAGGGCCTTTCTAAGGACCTTGGCAGGCTTCATGGCCAAGCTGTATCTGCTAAAGATCGCCCATAGGGACCTTAAGACCTGCAACATCATAGTGAAAGAGGAGGATGACAAGTGGAAGTTTGGCCTGGTCGACACGGACGACGTCCAGTTGGATAAGGGAATACCTAAAAAGAGATTAATTCGGGAACTGGTGCAAATGAATACCTCTACTCCCCTTTTTATTGAGATGAGTGACAGGATCAGGTTCCTAGTTAAGTACTTAAAACTGATTGGGAGGTATAAAGCAAGAGATATCCTACCGAAGGTAATCAGAGGCAGTAAGGGGAGGGAGTTGGTCTATGTCTCCTCTGAAGGGGATGTGGTCATGGAAGTCAATTGGGAAAAGGTATGTACTGCTGATTTTTCAGCCACCACTAGCTAAAGAGGAGGTGTGATACCCTCCTTATCCTCTCGAGCCCCTTTATCTCATAGGGTGAAAGGAAGAGGAGGATTAGGTGGAGGCGTCCCCCATATTCTTCAGAGAGGATCTTGATATAGTGGTCTTGCATCTCCTTCCTCATCCGATGAAAGGCGCAATCTGCCTCCTCAATGACATGGTTGATGATCAAGTAGTTCACTGGCAACCCATGGGCATCGAAGTCTTGAATGATGCGCTCAGTCTGCTTGACCCCCAGGGCCTCGGGGATGGTAACCAAGATGTATTCTGTATAACGCTCATCCCTGATGAAGGCGGCAATTTCCCCGGATAAGGCCTGCCATCCGGAGATGATCTCCAGAAGGGGCCTTTTCCCCTTCTTCAACTTCGCTGCCTCCTTTGCCCGTTCCAGGTAGCTATATAGGTTTAGATAGAATTTGGTCGCCCCCTCTAGGTGTCGCAGGAAGATCTCCGGGAGATGAAGAAGCTGCAGGGTATGTCCTGCCGGGGCGGTGTCCCATATCACCAGATCGTATCTCCCCTCCCTTACCAGTTCCATAATGTAGTAGAGCATATACTCCTCTTCTATCCCTGGCGCCCCTCCCACATAGTCCAGGACGAAGTCATAATCCAGGTCAGCAAAGGAGGATACTACTTCATAGATCTCGGGGCCAAAACGCTCCTTCCACTTTTGAAGGACGATCTCGGAGGAGATCTCCAAGGCAGTAAGATTGTGCACATGGGGGATAGGGATCTCCTGGGCACCAACAGCGATCTCAAATATGTCCGAGAGGGATGGTGTGGGGTCGCTGGAGAGGATCAAGGTCTTCCTTCCTGCCTCAGCCATGTACAGGGCGATGGCTGCCGCACAGGTGGTCTTCCCCACCCCGCCCTTCCCCCCCAACATGATCAATTGTTTTTCCCCCTTCTCCAAATCGGAGAGGGACCTATTCTTCGCACTCATCTGCGCGATCCTCCCCGCGCTTCTGCGCGGGGTATCGTAGTTGGTTTTGGAATTGCCTCCTCCCCCTTGATGGGGGAGGATTGAGGTGGGGGTGAACCCAGGCTCCCGTTTTCCCCTCCCCTAACCCCTCCCGCCAGGGGAGGGGAATTTATATAGATGCCGTTCATCAGGGCATGTTTTCGTGATCCTAGACCACTCCCCCAATCAAGGTCTCCGTGGTTTGGACCCCTTGCAGCCCTCGAATCTGGTTGATGACCATCCGGGAGAGGTCAGGTATATTTTTGGCCTCCACTTGCACCACCACGTCCCAACGGCCAAAGACCAGATCGGTCTCTTCAACCCCTGGTAGGGCGCTGATCTGCGGCATAGTGTTGGCCTCCAGTCCGGGGACCAGACTGACCAAGATATAGGCCTTGATCATATTTTCACTTCCTCCTCTGCACATCTGTTAAAAGTTATGTACCCGTAGGCCGGGCCTTCCTCCTTGCCTTAAGCTCCTCCACCATGCTATAGGGGAGTTCCATGTCTCCATAACCTTCCCCCAGCTCTACCCCCTCTTTGTTCAGACCATGAAAATCGCTCCCCCCTGACATAAAAAGCCCGTGTTTTTGCGCCAGGTATCTGTAGAGCTCCTTTTGCTCTTCCGTGTGATCCGGGTAGTACACCTCTATTCCTTCCAGTCCTTCACTTTTAAGTTCCATCACCAGCTTTTCCAACGCATCCTTCCGGGACTGGTTGAGGGTGAACGGATGGGCCAGGACTGGTATACCTCCGGCATTGATGATGAATTTCATGGCCTCCCGAGGGGAAAGTTTAAACTTCTCTACATAGGCCGGTCCTCCCTTGCGCAGGAAGCGATCAAAGGCATCTTGGATGTCCCTTGCATAGCCCTTTTGAACCAAGATCTGGGCAAAGTGAGGGCGTCCTGTCTGGCCGTGCCCGGCTGTCCCTTTTTCCTCAGAAAGATCTATCTCAATTCCCAATTCCCGTAGCCTTTTGACCATCTTGATATTCCGTTCCGCCCTAGCCCTCTGTACAAACATTAGTTTCTCCACCAACTCTGCGCAATTGGGTTCAATATAGTATCCTAACAAATGCATGGTGCCCTTGGGGAAATCCACGCTTACTTCTACTCCGGGGATCACCTCCACATTGATTCTTTTCCCTTCTTGCATCCCTTCTTCCACCCCTTCTACAGTATCATGATCAGTGATAGCCATGGCCCTTAGCCCCTTTTCTTTGGCACATCTTACTACTTCGGCTGGGGTCATCGTTCCATCCGACGCAGTGGTATGAACATGCAGATCAACCTCCCTCATAGACTAAGCCACGGTTTTAAAAGTTCCTTTATCCCCAGAGCGAAAGAGGGAAAGGGTACGGGGGTGAACGTGGTAAAAAGGATGAGGAAAGTAAAGACCCCGGTGATTTTTCTGCGTCGGTCTAAGGGGGTATGATCGTCCAATGTAGGAGGGTGTCTATACCCAATAAATAATAAAATGACCACTAACAACAACCACCCAAGGTTATAGATGAGACATATGAGGGTTATCCCCAAAAGGGTAAGGCGGAAGATAAACTTACTGTAAGGGCCGAAAAGGGAATAGATAATATGCCCTCCATCTAACTGTCCTGCTGGTAAGAGGTTCAAAGCAGTAACAAATAGCCCAACCCACCCAGCATAAGCAACGGGATGCAAGACCACATCAGTATCTGGGGGAAGGTTCCCTAAGACCAATTTTTGCAGGAGTGAGAACAGAGGAGGATTCCCTAAGACCAGACTATTCGCCGGTAGCCTGGATACATCCACCACCTCAGATAAAGAGAGCCCCACCACCACCGCTGGTATGGCCAGCAATAGCCCGAACAGGGGTCCCCATGCCCCGATGTCGAAGAGGGCCTTTCGATCAGGGATGGCACCTTTTGTCTTTATGATGGCCCCGAGGGTACCAAAAGGGGGAAGGGGGAAGGGGATAAAATAGGGGAGCGAGGAAGACACCCTGTACCTGCGGCTCGCTAAGTAGTGACCCATCTCATGGGCCAAGAGGATGGAGATGATGGAAAGGGAGTAGATGAGGCCCCCAATGAGGAGGGTGGAGAAGATAGCCAGCAGAAAAAGGAACAGATTGGGCAAAAAAGGTCTCATAAGAGGTTGCTTTTTACCTCTTCCTCTTGTGGCGGTTTTGGGCTAAGAGTTTTTTATGTTTGTGTTTTCTCATCTTCTTCCGCCTCTTTTTCAATACATTTCCCATACTCAATCTCCTTTAGATGTTGCTTCTTCTGTCCATTTCAAAAAAGCCAAATCTCCCCATCCAGCCCTATCGCGGCGATCTCCAGGATTTCATAGTTATGCAACTCTCTGATCCTGCTCCTTATCCTTTACAAAGTTCCTCTCTGTTCTTGATCAACAGGAGGGTTTCAGTCTCGTCCCAGATCTTAACATTGCAATAATAGATAAAGCGGACTTGGGGGATGATGTTTACACATACGGTCAAATCTTACTCTACTAACGTCTTCCCGATCCCCTCCAGTTCAGAGTTCGTGGTGACCTTGTAAGGATTCCCCTTTGAAAAGGAGAATACAAAACCTACAATAACAAAAAGACCTTGTCAAGAAAAACTCGCTTGACTAAGCAAGTGCAAGGATGCTATAATGTGAAAAAATTAATCAGTACAGAGGGAATAAAGAGTTTATGGGGAGGGACAAAATGCAATTAGAAAACCTGACCAAGTTTCAGGATAAAGTTGAGCAGTGTATGAAGTGTGGATTCTGTATGTATTTTTGCCCTATCTACCAAGAAATCCATACGGAACCTATTGTGGCACGGGGTAGGAACGTCCTCGCCATGCAACTCCTGGAAGGGGATCAATTTGATTGGAAGCACTTGGAGGAGCGTTTCAGCAAATGCCTTACCTGTAATAGATGTGCCCAATTTTGCCCAGCTAAGGTAGATGTTGCTATCATCACGTTGGCGGCTCGAGCCGATATCGTGGCCAACAAAGGGCTTCCCTTTGCCAAGAAGGTGGTCTTTGAAAATCTCCTGACAAAGAGGGGGCTCTTTGGAAGGGTATTAAAAGTAGCCTCTAAACTGCAAAAACTCCTGCCCAAAACCAAAGGAAAGATTCGACACCTCCCCACGTTCCTCTCAGCGCTGAGCAAGGGGAGGCAGATCCCGGAGGTAGCCCACAAATTTCTGCGGGATGAATACCCAGAGGTCATCTCCCCTCCCCCAGGTGTAAAGACGAAGATGAGGATCGCCTTTTTTGCCGGTTGTGCGACTGATTATATCTTTCCCGATGTGGGAAAAAAGACCATAGACTTTCTCACCAGCCAGGGGGTCAAGGTCTACTTCCCGAAAGAACAAGGGTGCTGTGGAATGCCCGTGTTCGGCAGCGGGGATTTCAAGACCGCCAGGGAGATGGCCGACAAGACCGTCTCGGTCTTTGAAAAACTAAAGGATGTTGATTATATCGTCACATCCTGTGCTACCTGTAGCTCAGCCCTTAAGGAAGGGTATATCACCTACCTGGCTGATACTCCAGAAAGGGAGAAGAGGTATAAGGCCTTCAGAGACAAAGTAAAGGACACCACCGAATTTATCGTTGATATCCTCAAGCCGCCACTTGAGGCATTTAAGACCAGCCTACCGAAAGGGACCAAGGTCACCTATCACGATCCCTGCCACCATGTAAGGTACCAAAACATCTCCACTCAGCCCAGAGCGATCATCCAATCCTTGCCGGGGGTGGAATTTGTGGAGATGAGAGAGCCAGATCGGTGTTGTGGAATGGGGGGATCTTTCAACGTCCAGTACTACGAACTCTCCAAAAAGATAGCCGATCATAAGATGAACTCCATTGCCGAAACGAATGCGGACATCGTGGTTACCGCCTGCCCAGGGTGTATGATCCAGTTGATCGACAACACCATCCAAAAGGGAATGCCCCAAAAGGTAATGCATGTGATAGAGCTTCTGCACTAAGAGATATATCAGGTAGCGGTCTTTCAGGGGGGATATCCTAGATATCCCCCTTTTTCCCTTTTTTCTTCAAACCCTCGCGTAGTTCAGCGATGATATCCCGGGCCTTCTCCTCCAGTTCCTCAGGTACCATGATTGCAGCCCATCCCTTTTGGGGGATGAAGATCCCGTTGTAG
>JAFDHG010000036.1 GCA_019308925.1 Deltaproteobacteria bacterium | reverse complement strand
GAGTTTCCTGACTTTTTAATATAGAAATTGTTATTGTGTAATAATATCAATATGTTGAAGATAGAGATATCTGGAATCCCCCCTTTTTGAGTTTTAAAATAGTGATCTAAACATTTCAAATACTTAGGAAAGTTTCTTTCCTCAAAAACATATAGAAACTCCTATAATCATGAAAAACTCAGGAAACTCCAGCAATTTTTTCCTGGGAGGAGCAGCGGAGAAGGTCCCCATGAGGACCGCTGCCCTCATGGTAGGTATTAGGTATAAAGAGGGTGGCCAATGGCCTCAGGATCAGGGGGATCTACCCGTAAGTTTCTCCTCAAGAGGTCAGGGGTATAAAAAAAGGCCCGGGTGGAAAACCCACCCAGGCCTTTTACACCTCTCATCTAGGCTATATGAACCCCAGCAAGAGGAAGGCAGCAGAGGTGATGATGGCGTAGACAAAGAAGGCCAGAAACAGCCACCCCATGATCTCCCTAAACTCCAGTTTCACCACGGCCAGCATGGCAATGGCCCAGAAGGGTTGGATCATGTCGGTGAGCATATCGCCCCAGGCGTAAGTGACGACCACCTTCCATGCGGGGAGGGCCAGCTGCGATGATGTTCCATCCCGGCCACCAGTTCATGAACTGCGAGGCGGTCCGCTTGCCCTTGGGCCTCTCGGGGGCCTCGTACAGCTTGATGCGCTCTGCCAGCTCTGGCTTGACCTTGAAGGTCTTCTCCGGCGAGGGGTGCATCGCCCTCATCAAAAAGGCGATTACCAGGACAACGATGATCACCAGAATGATGTTAAAGGGTGTGAAGATGGTGTGTGTGTGTGGTGGAGATGGTGCTGTTTAGGTATCCCGCCTTGATGAGGAAGTTGCCCGGGGTGTTCACCAACAGGGGAGCAGAGGCCGAGAGCCCTGAGTGCCAAGTGCAGCCCAAACCGAGATAGGCTGCTGCCACCAACAAACGGTAGTCAACCTTGGGTTTTTCCGGACGATAAACAGAGCGAACATGGCGCTGCCGATCAGGCTCAGACCCCAGTTTAACCAGGCGATGATCATGGAGAAGAAGGCCATCAAGAAGATCGCCTGCCACGGTTTGTCCTCATTGGTCCAACTGGCCAGGCCGTTCAACAACCACCTCACCGGCGGGGAGCAGGCCAGGATGTAGCCCGTCATCATGATTTTGATCTCACCCCCTTTCTGCCAGATATACTGCTTTGAAAATCATTACCCTCAAAACATCGATCTATTTCTATAACAAAAGGTCCCTAGTTGTTAAGAAAAATCTGAAAGGAAAATGATTAGCACATGATGATATATCAAGGGCCTATTCACCGATGCGGATATATTTCAAGATAAGGAGACTTAAAAGGGCCATGATCACCCTGGGGATGGTGATGATAAAAAAATCGGCCCCTACGGCGAGAAAGAGGAGGGTATCTTCGAAGACGCTGTGGAAGATGGATAGAAATAGCAAGATGGCTAGGGTCTCCCTCGTGCTTAACCTTGAATTCTTCAGGGAATCGATAATTAGCCCAGCCCCATATAGGAGCCCGAAGGTAAGGCCCGAAAGGAGTGGGATGCAGGCCTCAGCGGATAATCCTAGTGCCTTGAATGGGCGTGCCCAAGAGGTCCTTCGCAGCCACTTTCCCTCCAGGACCTCGAGGATAATAAAGAGGGGAATAAGGATTAAGGCCATCTTTAGGGAGAAAGAAAAAAGGGCCGTCAGATATTCTCTCAGCATAGTATCCTGTGTATCATGGGGTTCATGGCCGCTGCCACCAAAATGGACAGCAGCAGTCTCAAGGGTGCCAGAAGGACGAAGACCGGCCGTACCTTGAACAGGATCGCCCCTTCCATAATCTGACTATGGGATATCAGGAGCATAAGGGAGACAATAGTTATCTCTGCCCCGTTCAGGTGTAGGCCAGCCAAGGCACCCAAGGCAGCGTAGATATTGAGTACATTACCTAGGATCAAAGCAAAGGCCGCCTCTCCAGGTAGTCCGAGGATAGACATGTAGGGTTTAAAGAGGGCAG
Organism: Deltaproteobacteria bacterium; assembly: GCA_019308925.1. Classification (NCBI taxonomy): domain Bacteria; kingdom Pseudomonadati; phylum Myxococcota; class Myxococcia; species Deltaproteobacteria bacterium. Next base: position 38,725 of record JAFDHG010000036.1, on the reverse strand, counting down.
CCCAACCCTCCAGAAGCCCCCCCTTCTGCAGGAAAAAGATAATTGTATAAACCGGGATAAGGAATTTGAGGAGGTCAAAAAAGGTATAGATCCCCCGTCTAAGTCCGGAAAGAATCAGGGTTCTTAGCGTTTCTCCCATTAAAAGTCCTCTCCTATAACATAAATAGCTCAGAAATTATGCGAGCATCTATTTGGTGATCTATTTCCCCCGCACCCATTAAAAGGGCTGGAGCTTCTCAATTGTCTCATTCTGTCATAAAAGAAGCTTCTTTCTCAAGGGGAATATCTCGATAATGCCTCAGTTATCAGGGGACAAGAGGCCCTTTGAAGCTCATCCCCCCAAGACTGAGGTATTACATATCTCGCCAACTTTATGTTGCCATCCGGGAGAAGTTATAATATCTTGAAGTGTTCAGAGATGAAGGAGGTCATCTTGAACCTTTTGCGGCGCTTGTTCATAGCCATCCTAATCACCCAGACCCTCCTTCTAGGGGGAACCCTGGGATACAGGTTTATCGAGGGGTGGCCTCTATTAGAATCCTTATATATGACCGTCATCACCATCACTACTGTCGGCTATGGAGAGGTCCATCAACTCTCGAGGGAAGGGAGAATATTTACAGTATTTCTCATCATGTCCAGCTTCGGGGTGATGGCCTATATTGTGGGGAGCATAACCCAAACCATTATCGCCGGCCAACTCCGAAAGATATTAGGGAGGAGAAAATTGGAAAAGCGGATCAAAAGGCAAAAAGATCACTTTATCTTATGTGGCTATGGTCGCATCGGCTCCTTTATCGCCAGGGAATTTAAACGTGAAGATGTCCCCTTTGTGATAGTGGAGAATGACCCCGAAAGGATAAAACTGATCGAGGAGGATGAGTTCCCCTATGTGGAAGGAGATGCCGACGAGGACGAAATCCTCGTCAGGGCCGGAATAGAAAGGGCCAGGGGACTGATTGCCGCCGTTCGCTCTGACGCAGACAACCTCTACATCACCCTCTCCGCCCGGTCATTGAACCCCAATCTCTATATCCTCAGCAGGGCCAATGAGGAGGGGGCGGACAGGAAACTTTTGAGTGCTGGGGCAAATCGGGTAGTATCACCTTATCTGATGGGTGCCGCCAGGATGGTCAATGCTGTACTTAGACCGAATATTGTAGAATTTGTCGACCTGGTAGTCCGGAGGAGACACCTCGAGCTCCAATTAGAGGAGATCACCGTTGAAGATGATGCCAGGTTCAAGGGAAAGCCCTTGGGTGAGTCGGGGATCAGGCGAGACCTGGGATTGATAGTGGTGGCCATCAAAAAGCAATTGGGGAAGATGATCTTTAATCCCTCTTCGGAGACCCTGATCGAAAAGGGGGATATTCTCATTGTCCTCGGCGAAAAGAAGCACTTGGAGATGCTGGAACAATTAGTAAAGTCCGCAGAGATGTTTGGCGAAAGGGTTTAGGATGATCATCCAAACCACTGTCCCCTATGAGATGATCCTGGAACGTCAAGATGAGGCCATCAGGAGGAGGATACACCCGGAGATATACTTTGACTCCTTTGCCCTGGATAGGTGTCAGGACGAGGATGTGCGGCGTTTAGGCGAGGCATTAAAAAGGAGTGGCATCTCCTATACCTTTCACGCCCCTTACATGGACCTGGCCCCTGGAGGGGTGGACAGCAAGATCAGAAAGGCTACTAGAGAGAGATTGGAGCACGTCCTTCATCTGGCGGCCTTGACCCAACCCAAGGTTGTGGTCTGTCATCCTGGATACGATAAATGGCGCTACGGTGAGTTTCAAGATCTCTGGCTAAAGGAGAGCCTGGATATGTGGGACCCCTTGGTGAAGAAGGCACAGAAGCTAGGGGTAACGTTGGCGCTGGAAAACGTCTTTGAGGAAAGACCAGAGACCATAGAGAGGCTTATAGAAGCGATCAACTCCCCTCACTTTGGCTTTTGCTTTGACACCGGCCATTGGCTTGTCTTCAGCAAAATAGGTTGGAAGGAGTGGATAAAGAGGCTTGGCAAGAGGATGATCGAGGTACATATCCACGACAATAATGGGAAAGAGGACCAACACCTCCCTCCAGGAGATGGGAAATTCGATTTCCATGGGTTTTTTCACCATATTTGGGAGCAGCAGCTTTTCCCCATCTACACCCTTGAGGTCCATCGAGAGGAGGAATTGGCAAGGAGTTTTGAGACGGTGAGGGAATACCTAGAGGATCAGGGGAGGGCAAAGAATTAAAGATGGAGCTTGTCAAGGACAAGCGCTGTTTTGTCTGTGGTGAGGAGAATCGTGATGGTCTAAAACTCCGGGTCCTTAGGGATGGAGATAAAGGGGTGAAGGCGGAGTTCGTCGCCCACGATCGTTACCGGGGTTGGTCCACATACCTTCACGGTGGTGTTGTGAGCCTTATCTTTGATGAGCTCTTGGGATGGAACTCCTTCTACTTGGGTTATGATGCGATGACCGCAAGGATGGAGGTGAGGTACCGCAAGCCCATTCCCTTGGGTAGCCGGGTAATCTTTAAAGGGACCTTAGAAAAAGAGACCAAAGGGCTATTAGAGATAAAGACCGTTGCCTATTTGGAAGATGGGTCTCTGGCAGCTGAGGGAAGGGGTAAGATGGTGATCATCAATCAGAAGGGGGTTTAGACCTTTCCCAAAGCCATTTCTCCAGGTAGAGGTAGGGCGATTCCCTAGTCTTCTTTAGACCTTTAAGAAGTTCGATAAAATTCCTTAAATCGCACCCTAATGTTTCATATACCTGATGGAGAAGGCTATCCGGAGGGTTGAGATAACGCTTATAGGCCACGATCAAGGCGTTGTTAAATTTCTCCTTATCGAGATCCAATAAATAACCCGTCTTTAACATCCCCCTGAGGTCGGCGAACCTCCTCTTCCCTTGGGCAAATATCTCCTCCCTCCTCCTCATCTTCTCATCCCATGACATCTCCTGGGCATAGACCCCCTTCAACTCATCATAAATCTTCTGGATAAACCCAGCAACTAGCTCCTCATCCCTGGCGAGATCCAGTGCTAGCTGATAATAGGGGGAAGATGATCCAAACCTCTCCTCGATAAACATGAGGGCGCCTTTTCCGCCGACAAAAGATGCTATTTGTTCGTTAAATTCCGTCTCCCCTTTGAGAAAGATGGTGTTATGGACGAGTTCATGGATGATGGTATTGATGATAACCACCGGGTGTCGATCCAAGATGGTGGAATAGATAGGATCATTCAGCCAACCCAGGGTGCTGAAGGCCATGGCCCTCTGAAGGCAGGTATCCAACCCCCTTTCTTCTAAACTCTTCAGCTCCTCTAAGGCATCCTTTTTGTCAAAAAAACCCTTATATGATACCTCTCCAACTATAGGGAAACGCCATGGATAGGGCTCCAGGCTATCTTTGGGACAGGCACTCACCAGATAGATAAGGGTATCCCCCTTTACCCGATAAAAGGCCTCATAGCAGCCGTCAAGGCTCAAACCTATCTTCTCCTGGGCGAATTCTTTCACTTCCTGAACAAGCCTGAGCCTCTCCTTTGCCCCTTGTGCCATCCCCTCATCCCTTAAGGCCTCCTGAACTGGTATGCTCCCCCATAATATCTTTGCCTCTCCCCAGGCGAGCTTCCCTATATACAGCCCCTTAGCGCAAGAGGTAAAGATGAAAAGAGATAGTAAAAGGACAAAAATCCAGCGCATCTTTGACATAATTCTTAACCCCTCATAAGGGCTTACCTTCACCTCTGCCCATGAAAATACCATTTCCCAAAGAGGGATTCAAGTTCCCAAAGAGGGATTCAAGGATTCGAGGATTCAAGGGTTCAAGTGTTTGTTGTTCACTAGAACCCAAGACCCCTAGGTTCCTAGAATCCTGCCTTATTAGGGGTTTCAGGGGGAGCAGCCCCCTGAAGTTAGGTTAAAAACCCTTAAGGGACGAAATCTCCTTCAGATTCAATTTACCGTGAATGAGTTTCACGGTAAAGATCCAGCAAAAAGGGACAGCTTCTCACCGAGCTGTCCCCTCCGCTTCCTTCAGTCTATTCTCCCTATTAGTCCTCCAGGACGAAAATGACCTCCATCCTTACCCTGTACTCCACTATCTTTTCGTTCTCCACCGCCACCCTAAACTCTATGATGCGCATACCCGTGATCCCCCTTAAGGTCTTTACAGCCCTTTTGAACCCCAGTTGGATGGCATCATCGAAGCCCTTGGGTGATCCTGAGATCACCTCTGTTACCCTGGCTACCCTACCATCAGGCATCTGTTTCACCCCCTTTCTCTCTTTTTTACTCCTCTCTTTCTATAAGAATCGATAAGGAGAAGAACTAGGTTGTAACTATATATCAGAAAGTAGATTTGTCAAGGATTATCAGAGAAGATCTAAATTTCTGCTTGACTATGGCATCTAAATATTCATATATTGAATATTCATATTATAAATATCCTTAAAATGGTGATAATGACCAGACATCCTCAAGAATATGTAATCTTGGGATTGTTGATGAAAGAGGATAGACATGGTTATGAAATCCACCACCTTCTCTCCTCTGGATTGGGGCGTGTGTGGTATGCCGGAATGAGCCAGATCTATGCCCTTCTCAAACACCTTGAAATGATGGGAGAAGTGATCTCGAAACTAGAAATTCAGGACAACCGGCCAGCCAAGAAGATCTATTCGATTACCCCTGAAGGCCGTGAGGCCTTTCTGAACTGGGTTCAAAGGCCGGTCGAGAGGATTCGTGATCTGAGGCTCCAGTTCCTGGCCAAACTCTTTTTTATGAGGGAGTTGAAGTTGTCCGGCATCGGTGAACTAATGGAAAAACAGATCAAGGTATGCCAGGGACATTTGGAAGGCATAAAACAACAGGATGATGTCTGCTGCGGTGAATTTGACGGCCTGGTCTTTCAATTCAGGATCTGCCAGATCGAGGCGATTATAAGGTGGCTTAAAGATTGCGAAGGATACTTCAACCATTAAAGGCTGGTAAGCAATTTCTTAAAAGCAAAAGCTAGAAAAGGAGGTATTCAGATGAAAAAGATCCTGCTTTGTTGTTTTTAAAGCCATGGATTTGGAGGTCAGCAAAGAGGTCTTCGTGATACTAAAGCTAAGAAGGATAAGGCTCTGCGAAAATAAAAATGGTTGAACGAAAGGAGGAATAAATCAATGAAAAGGCTACTCGTTTTACTCTTGGCAGGATTAGTGATTTTCATTCCTCTTGGAGGAGTTGTTCCAATGGAGAAGGCGGCTGTCCCCATCCATATGGCGGTGGAGTTCGTTGACCACGCAGCCAGTGCCCACATAGCAAAAAAACAAGGTTGGTTTCAAGCCGAAGGTTTAGACGTCACCGCTTTTGATAACTATATAACCGGCATGGCCCTGGCTGCAGCTCTAGGCCGGGGCGATATCAATGTGGCCTACGTCTGCCTGATACCGGCCATAAGTGCTTATGCCAATGGCAAAGTGCCGATAAAGGTTGTTGCCGGAACGCATAAGTATGGCTACGGATTACTCGTTGATCCCAACAAGGTAAAAACCGTTAAGGATTTAGAAAGGCCCGATATCCGCCTGGCTTGCCAACGGGAGGGAAGTCCTACAGACGCAGTCATGCATAAGATGATGGAAAAGTATCGGCTTGATAAAGAGAAGATACTGAAGAAAGTCCGGCGCATGCCTCCGCCCAAGGTGCTCCTCGCCCTCAAGATGGGGCAAATAGATGCGGGTTTTTGTTGTGAGCAGTTCCCCACAATGGGCGAGGAATTAGGATTCAAGGTGCTCCTGACGGCACAGGACGTCTGGTCTGATATGCAAGGGAGCGTTCTAGTAGCAAGGGATGACCTCATAAGAGACCATCCTGAGGTAGTTAGAAAGCTGGTAAAGATAACTCGGCGAGGGGTCCAATACATTAATAAACATCCGGAAGATGCGGCTCGAATCGTCGCTGGTGAGTTGACGGTTGCCGGCAAAGAGGTTTTCCCTCTAAGGGTAGGAAAGGTCGCCGCCAAATTGGAAATTACTCCAGAGGCTATATTGAGGTCCTTGACTATCAGAATGAAGTGTACTACCGATATTGACCCTAAAATGGTTCAGGAAGAGATAGATTATCTGGCAGAGCTAGGCTATATAAAGAGCAGCTTCAAAGCTGAGGATATTCTGGATTTGAGCTTCCTTGAAGGTGAATAGGCTAAAGAAAATTAGACCAGGTTGGGGGATACTACCTGTGGCCATATTCCTGGCTATATGGGAAATAGTCGCTCGACTGAACCTGATCCCAGGGCAGTTCTTCTTCCCCCCGTTCTCCGCCGTAATACAAGAGTTTTATACCCTGACAACCAATGGAGTGCTGGGGGATAATTTTCTTGCTAGCCTGGTCCGGGTCTTGATTGGCTTCTGCGCCGGTTCTATAGCTGGCATAACTATAGGAATCATAATGGGGTGGAGGGATTTTGTACATAAGGCACTGAACCCCATAATCAGCCTCCTCTACCCCATCCCCGCCCTCGGCTGGCTACCACTATTGATGCTATGGCTTGGAATAGGTGAAGCACTGCCGATCACTATAATATTTATCTGCTCCTTCTTTCCCGTCCTCTATAATACCGTCACCGGTATCAAAAATGTAGACGAGGATTACATCCAGGTGGCTAGAACGCTGGGCGCTTCAGATATTAGGATTCTGATCACAGTGGTTATGCCCTTAGCCCTACCTAATATCTTCACTGGGCTGAGGTTAGAAGCGGGGATGGCATGGCGGGTGATAATAGCTGCTGAAATGGTAGCTATCCCTACCGGAATCGGAGCCCTGATGATGAAAGCGGAAAGCCTCATCCGCATAGACATCATCATCGTTTGCCTGATAGTATTATCCGTGATGTGTCTCACCTTCGAGAAGTTCTTTGCCTATTTGGAAACGAGGTTGACCAGCCAGTGGAGGTAATATGCCATCTATCCAACTTAAAAATATATCTAAATACGTCTGTCAAAATGTCAACCTGGAGGTATTCGATAAAGAATTACTAGTATTGTTGGGGCCAAATGGTGCTGGGAAAAGCACTCTGCTGAATATCATTGCCGGACTAATTGATTATGAAGGATCAGTCCTTTTTGATGGCGAGCCGGTAGACAAACTGGCTACCAGTAAAAGGAAAGTAGGCTACCTGTTTCAAGAATTAGCCTTATTTCCTCACCTCGATGTTGCCTCCAATATAGCTTATGGTTTAAGAGCCCAAAAGCAATCTCAGAGTGGAGTGGAAGCCAGAGTCGGGGAACTACTCCAGATGATGAAGATAAAGCACCTGTCGTCTCGCTACCCCAGGCATCTAAGTGGAGGTGAGAAACAGAGGGTGGCCTTGGCCCGAACCCTCGCCCCCTCTCCTCAAGTCCTGCTCTTCGATGAACCCTTGAGCAACCTTGACTTCAGGACATCAAAATATCTTCGGATAGAACTGCAACTTCTGCAGAAGGAGTTAGGAATAACCACCATCTATGTGACCCATAACCAAAGGGAGGCAGAGGAGATAGGGGATAGGATAGCCGTCATCCACCAAGGGTCGCTGGAGCAGGTGGGGACTCCAGAGGAAATCTTCTTTAACCCCCAAAACGAACGCATCTCAGAGTTCATCGGTTCCCCAAACATCTTGCCCTGTGAATATTGCCGGGAGCTAGGCCTGGGCCTAATGGAGATCGGCACCGGGGGTCTCACCATAGTGGTGCCCCATGAGGGGGTTGAGATAAAGAAGATTGCCATCTCCCCCCGGGACATCTACATCTCAACAGACAAACCCCCTGGACCGGACCTGAACAGGTTCAAGGGGATGATCATGGAGATGACCCCTTCATCATCTCTGACCAAGATAAAGTTGAAGGTAGGCGACCATACCCTTATGGCCGAGATACCCACTGAAGTAGGGGAAGGAATGGACTTGCAAATAGGCAGGGAGGTCTACTTGATTCTGAAATTGAGATGGATAAAGACCCTCTCCGTCCCTCTATATTGACAGTTCTCAGGGGTTCCGATAAATTTAGCCCAAAAACAGAAGGAGAAAAAGATGATACAATGTAATCTGGAGGAAAACAAAAAGCAGTGTCCCTGTACCTATGAACCATGTGATAAAAAGGGAAAGTGCTGTGAGTGTATCAGATATCATTGGAGTCGAGGGGAGCTACCAGGGTGCCTTTTTCCCCCTGAGGTTGAAAGGACCTTTGACCGCTCTATAGAGAGGTTTATCGCCTGCTATCAATAGGATATCTTCCTTGAATTGTTACGCCACCATTGATATAGGCTCTAACACCATCCTGCTGTTAATAGGGCAGATAACCCCCCAGGGTTCCCTCGAGGTGGTCATGGACATAGCAGAGACCACCCGCCTGGGGAGAGGACTGCAAAGAGGGGGGGGCTGGACCAACGCAGCGTCCAAGAAAGCATCTCTGCATTGAAGAGATTTGTCTCCTTTTGTCATCAGAAGGGGGTAAAGGAGATCGCTGCTGTGGGGACCAATCCCCTGCGCATGGCAGGGGGCGCCGAGGAATTTATCCAACTAGTCCAAAAGGAGTGCGGCATATCCCCCCAGGTCATCAAGGGGGAAGAGGAGGCCTATCTCTCCTTTTTGGCGGTACAGAGAGACCCCCTTATGCCCCAGGAGGCCTTGGTGATAGACGTAGGAGGGGGAAGCACCGAGTATATCTTACCTCAAGGAGGAAGCTCCTCGCATCAAGTGCAGACCATCACCCTCCCCCTGGGGGCTGTACAACTAACAGAGGAGTTCTTGACCATTGACCCCCCTTCTCAGGATGATGTCATAAGGCTTCAAAAGGAGATCAAAGAAACCCTCTACTGCCTCCCTTCAGCCATGGTGGGTGAATTAGTGGGAATAGGGGGCACTGCCGTAACCCTGGGTTCCATCCATCTGTGCCAGGAGGGGTTTGCAAGGGAGAAGGTCCATGGGCTGCAGCTCTCCATCGGCGAGCTCAGGGCCCAGATAAAAGATCTGCAAGGAAAGGATCTTGCGACGAGAAAAAAGATCAAAGGTCTCCCCCACAAGCGGGCCGATATCATCCTGGCTGGGGCCATGATCATCCTTTTCTCTATGGAGAGGTTACAAAAAGAGAAGATCCACATCAGTTGCCATGGCCTACGATACGGGCTCTTTTATGAAAGATTTATGTCGTAAGTCTTCCCGTGAAGGTGCTTCACGGGAAAGTCGAGTTAAAAACAAGATACCTGTACTTCCTTTAATCCTCTCATTTCTTTTTTCTTATGCGGACACTGTTTGGACTGATAACAGTAAAGGCGGACAGAAGTTCGTCTTTATGCTCTTTGATAACCCCTAATATAATCCCTTCTTTTTCCTCAGGGTATAAACCCGCCAATCGCACAAGTACCACCCCTTGGTGTATACGATTTAATCTAAACACTAACTCCCCAAAATCCTTATCTGAGGTCATTAAGATCGCCTTTTCTTTGTTTGCTAAGTTAAGTACCGCTTCATCTGATATGCCTGGCTCCATCTCAGCTACATAAAAAACTACGTGTCCCTCCTCCCGAAGGCAGTTTACGATTTCCCTTTCTATATTTTCGTCAGCTAAGAATTTCATCTATATTGTCTTACGGATAGGGTAAACTACATCTGCCCTTAAGGCTTCTGATGCAAAGGCCAAAGCCGCTCTGACAGCTTCTTCTGTTAAACGGGGGTGAGCTTTGAGTATCTGTTCAATAGTTTCACCTGCGGCAAGTTTTTCTAAAATCAATTCCACCGTGATCCTGGTACCAACAATCACAGGTTTTCCCATCATAATATCAGGGTCAGATTGGATAAATCTTTTAAGGTCTTTCCTCTCTTCATTCATAAACGTTATCCTCCTTGTTGGGTAAGATTTAAACCTTATACTATCTTAACACTCAATGGCTTGCAATAGAAATGACATCCCTATAGATGAGGGGCGATGCTGCAACAAAGGTTGATGTCTTTGGGATGGAATCAATAGCGGTCAATTGATACCTTTATCCTCCCCCATCAAGGGGGAGGAAATTGTTTTGAAACCAAAGGAGAAGCCCTGCCCTGTGGGCGGGGCAATTCACTCTGGCTTCTTAACGCAGTATTTGGGTTTACTTTTTCCTGGTGATGTTGCGCAGGTAGATGATCCTTAACCCCTTGAGGGTGAGGAGTTCGTCCACCTCATGGATGGTCTTGGACTCAGAGGCGATTAAACGGGCCCAACCCCCTGTGGCCACCACCTTGGGATTGGAGTTGGTCTCCTCTTGTATCCTCCTGACCATGCCATCTACTAACCCCACATAACCATAGAAGATTCCGGCTTGCATGCTGTGTACTGTGTTTTTGCCTATTACCCCCTTGGGTTTGAGCAACTCCACCCGGGGCAGTTTGGAGGCCCGTTGAAATAGGGCTTCCATGGAGATCCCTATCCCAGGGGCAATAGCCCCTCCCATGTATTCCCCTTTGGCGGATATAAAATCAAAGGTAGTGGAGGTACCAAAATCAACCACGATCAGCTCTTGGTGATACTGTTCATATGCAGCCACGGAGTTGACGATCCTGTCTGCACCTACCTCAACGGGATTATCATAGAAGATGGGCATCCCTGTCTTGATCCCTGGACCTATCACCAACGGCTTGATATGAAAATACCCCTCCGCCACCTCTTCCAAGATCGGAAGCATCGGAGGAACCACACATGAGATGACCATCCCTTTAATCCCCTCGGGCCTGATACCGTGAAAGCTGAAGAGGTTACCGAGGAGAATGCCAAACTCATCGACCGTCCTCTCTGGTTCAGTTGCCACCCGCCAGTGATGACGGAGTTTATCTCCCACAAAGACCCCCAATACCGTATGGGTATTGCCCACATCAATGACAAGCAGCATCTTTCACCATCCCGCTACCCTTACATCACCAGCTACTATCCTCTTCACCCTTCCCCCGGCCTCTTGCACCAGCAAGGCCCCATCTTCATCTATCCCCAAGGCCTTTCCCTTAATCATCTCTCCCATAAAGCTAACCTCTACCTCTCTTCCCTTTACCTGAGAGAGATCCTCCCATCTCTGTCTGAGCTCCCCCCCCTTATTTTCGCTGAGCCTCCTGTACCAAACCTCCATCTTCCGCAGGAGTGCTTGGATGAGAACGGCCCTTGAAATCTCCCTTCCCAACTCCTCTCTTAAGGAGGTGGCCCTATCCTTTAGGGGGAGGGGGAAGAAGTTGCGGGGCATATTGACGTTGATCCCTATCCCTAAGATGACGAAATTTATCCTATCCATCTCCATATCCGCCTCCGTGAGGATACCCCCTAACTTCCTCCTCCTTGTCAGCAGGTCGTTTGGCCACTTTATGGTGGGGGCAAGTGCAGTGACCTCTTCTATGGCCTCGGCGCTGGCCACCGCCGCCATCAGGGTAATCAAGGGTATCCTGCTCGGTGGGATCTTTGGTCTGAGGATAAGGGATAGGTAGATGTTAAAACCCAACGGAGACTCCCAACTGCGCCTCATCCTCCCTTTACCCCTGGTCTGTGCCTCTGCCACAACCACCTCCCCTTCTTTTGCCCCCTCCATGGCGAGGCGAAAGGCGACCTCATTGGTGGAGTCCACCTGAGAGAATGCATGAATCCTGTGTCCAAATACCTGGGTCCCAAGGCCAGCTTGGATCTCCCAGGTGGTGAGATGTGAGGGGACGGCGACCAATCTATACCCACTGGCAGGCTTGGCCTCAATCTTATAACCTTCCCTGCGCAGGGATCTGATGTGTTTCCAGATGGCGCTCCTGCTTATCCCCAAGACCTTGCTCATCTCTACTCCAGAAAGATAACCCTTGCTGCCCCTCAACATCTCCAATATCCTACCGGCTATCTCCGCGCCTCTCAATCTACCACCTTGTCGTAATGAGAAAAACGCATGGAAAAGGTCCCCCTCCCCTGGGTCATGGACCTTAGATCAGTGGAATACCCAAACATGCTGGTCAAGGGGGTGAGGGCCTTAATCATCGCCATCTTCCCCTTTGTACTGATGGACTCAATGGATCCCTTTCTCGACTGTATGTCGCCGATCACCTCACCCATGAACTCCTCAGGGACCATGACGTCCAATTCCATCATGGGCTCCAAGAGTAGTGGGCCACCCTTCTGGCAGGCCTCGCGCAGGGCTTGAGATGCTGCCACCTTAAGGACCATGGTAGTGAACTCATCTTGAGTGTAGCGGGCACCCTTGAACAGGACCTTTATATCGGTGAGGGGGTAACCCATGAGTGCACCCACAGTGGAAGAATCCTCCACGCCGGCCTGTATAGCCTCGAGATATTCCTGAGGTATCTCTTCCGCAGGTACCAGGGAGATGAACTCAATCCCTTTTCCCCTCTCATTGGGGATGATCTCCAAGTTGATCTCAGCACTGTGAGGGACTTCTTCGATCACCTTGGAGAATCTTCCTTCCACCTCCGCTGGTTTCACGATGGTCTCACGATAGACCACCTGGGGTCTGCCGACATTAACCGCCAAATTGTACTCCTCCACCAACCTCTTGATGAGGACATCAAGGTGGAGTTCTCCCATCCCCGAGATAATTGTCTGCCCGGTGTCATCGTCATATCTCACCTTAAAAGTGGGGTCTTCTTCGCTCAGTTTCTCCAGGGCAAAGGGGAGCTTATCCTGGTCCTGATTGGTCTTGGGTTCCACTGCCACGGAGATGACCGGCTTGTAGAACTCTATCGGCTCCAGCAGGATAGGGTGGGCACGATCGCAGAGGGTGTTCCCGGTCGAGGTCTCCTTTAACCCCATTACAGCCACGATCTCCCCCGCCTTCGCCCGATCGAGCCTCCTGCGGTGGTTGGCGTGCATCTCAAAGATCCTCGCCACGCGTTCCTCTTCGTCCAAATTGGCGTTATAGACGATCTTACCCGTCTCCATGACCCCTGAATAGACCCTGAGGTAGGTGAGCTTCCTCCCCTGGTCCATCATGATCTTGAAGGCCAGGGCGCAGAGGGGTTCATCCTCATCGCTTCTTCGCTGTTCGATCTCTTTGGTGCGTGGGTTTACTCCCTCCACCGGAGGGACATCCAGGGGTGAGGGGAGGTAATCTACGATGGCGTCCAGGAGGGGTTGAACCCCCTTGTTCCTTAAGGCGGCCCCACATAGCACCGGCACCACTTTAACCTCAACAGTCGCCTTTCTGATGGCCCTCTTTAATTCCCCCTCAGAGATTGCCTCCGCGCTTAAATACTTTTCTATCAGGAGGTCGTCGGTCTCTGCCACCTTCTCCAAGAGGCGCTCCCGGTACTCCTGGGCCTGGGGGAGAATGCCTTCGGGGATCCCGATCTCCTGATAGACCGCCCCCAGAGTATCCTCTTCCCAGATGATCCCTTTCATCTTGATCAGGTCTATTACCCCACCAAAGGAATCCTCTACCCCCCAAGGGATCTGGACTACCAACGGATCGGCCCCGAGTTTTTCGGTCATCATCTCCACCGTGCCGAAGAAATCAGCTCCTACCCGATCCATTTTGTTGACAAAAGCGATCTTGGGGACCCGGTACTTATCGGCCTGGTGCCATACGGTCTCCGACTGAGGTTCCACCCCCCCTACCCCACAGAACACGGCAATGGCCCCGTCAAGCACCCGTAAAGACCTCTCCACCTCAATGGTGAAATCTACATGACCTGGGGTGTCAATAATATGGATGATGTGATCGCGCCATTGGCAGGTGGTCACTGCTGAAGTAATGGTAATCCCCCTCTCCTGTTCTTGGGACATCCAATCCATCACCGTGGTCCCCTCGTGCACCTCACCGATCTTATAGGTGCGCCCCGTATAGTAGAGGATCCTCTCGGTGACGGTGGTCTTTCCCGCATCGATGTGGGCCATGAACCCTATGTTTCTGGTCTTGCGTAGTTGTTTTTCGCCTACCATCAGCACCCCGGAAGAAATCGAATGTTTGGGGGAAATTACTATTTTTTATCACAAAGAATCGTTAGGGTCAATTACACCCTCCCTTTACCCCCTTCGCCTTTTGTGCTATTTTTACCGTGAAGATTTCACGGTAAAAGTGAGCTTCCAAGCTAAGGCAGGATTCTAGGAACCTAGGGGTCTTGGGTTCTAGTGAACAACAAACACTTGAACCCTTGAATCCTCGAATCCTTGAATCCCTCTTTGGGAAATGGTATTTTCATGGGCTGGGTAAGATTAAACCCTTATGAGGTTTAGTAAGCAATAGGTGCGAAAGGGATAGAAGATGCGGGAGGAAATCTCCTTTGGTGCAGCGGTATTGCGAGACCTTCAAGGTGAAGGGGTCCCTCTGTCCGCCATCATAAGACGGATCTTAGAATGGCCGCCCGTCCGTCAAAGTCTCCCCCTGAGAAAGAGGCTCGGGTGGGAACTAGAGGGCTTTCCAGAGGAAGAAGAGGCCCTGGTTAGGGAGTTGGGGAGGGTGGTGAAACGGGCAGGCTTGTGGGAGCCATTTTTCGCTTCGGTGGAAGAGCTGGAGAGGTTCATCCGGATTAAGGAAGGGGAAACGAAGAGAATGGAAGCCACGCCTGAACCCGGAAGTATCTTTATCGGAGGTTTTAGGCCGGAGTTTTTGGAGGATGAAGAGGAGGTGGAGTCCACCAAGGCCTATCTCCATAGGTTGCGCCGTTTCCTGGCTGAGGTCATCGTGGAAAGGTACTTCATCCTCACCAACAGATTTATAAAGCACTTTGACTGGATGCTCTGATGAGCTCTATACTTTCCTTATACCTCATCCATATCCTCAAGAGAGTTTCATGAAGTCCTTCTACATCCTCTTTTATCCCTTTATCGGCGCCTTGATCGGTTGGCTCACCAACACCATCGCCATCTGGATGCTCTTTCACCCTTATGAAGAGAAGCGGATTTGGCGTTTTAGGATCCCCTTCACTCCGGGCCTGATCCCCGCCCGCATCGAAAGGTTGGCCCAGGAGGTCTCCAGGGCCATCAGAGACCACTTTCTAAGCGGGGCCGATATCAAAAATATTTTGAAGGAGATGAAGCTTGGAGAGGTGCTGACCGAGGAGGTCAAAAAGAGGGTACAGAGGTCACTGGTCCTCAGGCCGCTGACCACCCTCTTGGACAATGAATATCTCCAGAGAAGCGTAAACAAGGCCGTGGAACGGATCATCAAGCGACTGGAGGCCGAGGCAGTGGGGGGGAAGATGGAGGAGTTCATCTATAAGCGGATCCTCAATGACTTCCACCCCCGAAAGGTAGAGGAGGTGATCCTCAAGGTCTCCAAGAAGGAGTTGAAATATATCACCTACTTCGGTGGCATCCTGGGGGGGATCATCGGGATGGTGCAGGTGGTGGTGAGGCTTTAAGGGACAAAGGTTGACAACAGGTTAATGGGCAAGCCAGCATAAAAGATTGACAGCCCCTTTATTTTCCCTTAAATTTAAAGTAGGCGCCATTTCCCTTAAAAAGATAATTTAAAAAAATGGTAACATGATAAACCCCATCCTGAGGGAGGGTTGCCGACCCATGAGCACGATCATCCCGATCATGAGCAAGAGATACACGAGCATGCGCACTGAATAGCTATCCACTGACCGCCTCTATCTTCCTGGAGGGTGGGGATTAGCGTCTGCTATACCAGTTTACCTGCCGGCAGATCCCTCGGAGGATCTTGACCTCTCTGGAGTTGAGCTTTGCCCTGCTGAAGATCCTCCTCAGCACCGCCATCATCCGTTTGGGGTTTTTCTCATCTAGAAAACCTATGCGCAGAAGGGCCTCCTCCATATGCCCGTACATCCCCTCTAGTTCCTCGGAGGTAGCCAGCCTGTGGGGCCGTGGGAAGGCCTCCTTGTGATGGGCGGCCATGTAGATCTCATAACAGGTGACCACAACGGCCTGGGCCAAGTTCAGGGAACCAAACTCCTCATGGGCAGGGATGGTCACCAAACGCTGACATAGATCAAGATCCCTGTTGGAGAGACCCTTGTCCTCTGGGCCGAAGACCACGGCCACCCTGTTCTGTGGGGCTATTTCTATTATCTCCCCCGCCATCTGCCTCGGATCAATCAATCCCTCCCTTCCTTTTCCTCTCCGCCTAGTGGTCCCGATCACCCAGGTACAATCGGCAATGGCATCCGCCAAATGGGAAAAGATTAGGGCATCTTCTAGGATATCCTGCGCCCGCACGGCCATCACGCGGGCATCAGGGTGCAGCGGAGAACCAGCCGGATCCACCAAGGCCAACTCCTTTAGGCCCATATTCTTTATTGCCCTAGCGACAGAGCCGATATTCATCATGCCTTGAGGATGGACCAAAACTATCCTGATGTTCTCAAGTTGCACCTTTGCTCTCTCCCGTGGTCCACCAGCCAGACCTCTTTACCTCCATGCCTTTACCTCCCAAAGCCGGTCTTCTTCAATTATACCCTTGAGATGGACATCTTGACTAGGGTGAAAAGTTATATCTGTTTGGAGCTGTGAATCTATTGCTCGATGGAAGGGGATCTCCCTGTCAACAGTTTATCCCCATGGACGAGGAAAGGAAAAAGAGGGATAGGATCATGGCAAAGAGGATAAAAAGGGTCCTGACGCAATATCCAAGAGGTAATACAGTCCATATCGGAGGGTGGAAGCATCTCTTGGCCCGGCAGAGGACCCTTTTCAACCTCCTGAAGGATTTGAAACCGAGGAGGGTCTTGCTGGGGCATCTATCCCTTTGATCCCTTCAGCAAGTCAGCAAGACCTCAATGGTGATCCCCTTAAGAATATCCTGGACCCCCTTTTGGGCCTCTTGGAAGAAGCGGTGGATGGCCTTTTCATCCTGACCACGATAAGGAGGAGGTGGGAAACGGAAGGGGTCGCCTTGGACGCCCTCCACCACCTCTTGGATAGTTATCCTGTCCAGAGACCTGGCCGGAAGGTATACCACCTTGCCCTCATCCACTGAGCGCACAACCCCTTTTTCTCTGAGACGATTAAGAATGCCTACCAAAAGACTGTAAGGTATCCCCAATCTCTCAGCTAGCGCGTCCAGTGATGTGGCTCCATCTCCCTTCAGGAAGCTGCGGCCGATGGCCATCATCACCCTTAGGGCATGGTAAGCATCGTAATTGTCCTCAGTGAATTTTTCACTCTTTGTCTCTAACCTTATGTTTTGCACGCTGTAAGTGACCTCCCCGCCTAAGAGGATCACCAGCCAACATATATAGATCCAGATAAAGAACATGGGCAGGACCCCTAACATCCCGTATATCTTGTCAAAGTGGGCGAACTCAGTAATGTAGACCTCAAACCCCCAGCGGGCCACCTGAAAGAGGAAGGTAGCTATCAGGGATCCTATTATGGCAGGTCTTACCTTTACTCGCGTATAAGGAAGGATGCGATAGATGATGAAGATGGCCAAAAAGGTCAAAAAGAAGGGGAGAAAATAATGGATGGATCCCTTTATTACAGCAATCTTTAAGATGCTCCCCACTAAGGGGGCCTTGCTTAACTTCAAGGATAGGAGCAAGGCTACAGCGATCAAGATGGGGGAAAGGGTGATCACGCTCCAAAAAGCGGTAAATTTGCTCACGAAGGGGCGCCTCACAGTAACCCCCCATACCTGGTTAAAGGTCCCCTCTATGGTATACAAGAGAGAAACGGCGGTGATGATGAGAAA
Organism: Deltaproteobacteria bacterium; assembly: GCA_019308925.1. Taxonomy (NCBI): domain Bacteria; kingdom Pseudomonadati; phylum Myxococcota; class Myxococcia; species Deltaproteobacteria bacterium. The sequence continues at coordinate 21,101 of JAFDHG010000036.1, read as the reverse complement.
GAGACCGCCGAAGATGCTCAACGTAGTGGTCTGCTGGGCAAATGTTTTTATGTTTGTGATAATGGTCTCCTGTAAGGAAGGGGTGGGGATGAGATATTGAAAGATAAAGCCCAAAAATGCCTCTTGAGAGGTCTTAAACCGGGACAGCATGGAGAGGGAGATGGCCACCACGGGAACGAAAGAAAGGAGGGTGATATAGGTCAAGGCCGCTGCCACTCGAGGGCAGTTGTCCTTGATGAATTCACGAACGGCATATATCAATATGGCCAAAGATCTGAATGACTTTTTAATCCCTTGGAGAGTTGGTACTTTCATAAGTCCTCTCAAACAAAACCAAAAATAGATCATTTTATCCCTATTGTCAACACCAAAGTATAAATTTGCCTCTGCCGCAAAATCTCCCTTGACAATCAAAGCCAAAGTTGTTACATAAACTCTTCCTTTTTCGCTTGTGGGAAATGGGGCCAGACCTTGATCTGACCCCAAAATTAATCCTCAAAGGAAGGGAGGTGATAACCATGGTTTGTCAAACAGTAAAGGCAGGGACGGAGTGTATCTTCATGGGGAAGAATGGGTGTACCTACAACGGAGGGAAATGCTATCCCATTGTAGAGGAATGCCGAGGGTGCGATCGCGTGGTTGAATATCCCACTGGTCTCTATTGCAATACCTATAGCGAGCCTCGGCTGAAGTGGCTCAACAGCCCCTGCTCCCTAGCCACCCATGTTAAGAAGGAACAGAACAAGAACAATGAAAGGAAGATCAACCCCTTGAAGGCCTCCAAGAGGAATAACATCCACAGATAACATAAAGGAGGGGCTATGCAAAGGGAAGAGGCGGGGATCATCAGCTGATGATCCCCATTATTTTCACCGTGAAAATGTCAAGGTACGGTGAAAAGCTTAAAAATGCCTCGACCCTGCGGTATTTTTCGGCCTTACTTCAGGGGGCAATGCCCCCTGAAACCCACAAAACAAAGAATATACCTCTTTTTGGGGGTGATTGAGGGGGTTTACCCCCTCAAAGGAAGACAAAAGTTTGGGGAAGGCGTATTTTTATGGCTGGCTGAGGGCAAACCCTCATGAGGGTTTGGGTATTGACAAAGGAGGAGGGAATAATTTATTTTATTTATAAGCGGGCATAGCTCAGTAGGTAGAGCACAAGCTTCCCAAGCTTGGGGTCGCGGGTTCGAATCCCGTTGCCCGCTCCAATTTTGCCAAAAAATAAAATCAACATTTTTAAAGGCTTAGGAATAAGATCCTAAGCCTTATTCATTCAACATTTGGGGTATGAATGAGGTACGCGTATCATCAACTTTCCCCCCATTTTTCCTCAATTTCTTCACAAGTTTGTTGGTTAGACCCCAACGATATAGGCCCTCTCATGGCAAATGTGGAGGATTTTTGAGGCATATAAACCAAGGAAGGGGTCTAATATCAGGGATAGCTGCCCAAGGTTTTGCTTGACAATGGCTACATTTTGAACTAATGCTTGATATACGTATTCTTCTAGGCGTAACTAGAACTAACAAACAACATAACTCTAACCTTATTACGAAACAAATAGATAAAAAGGAGGGTGTTTATGAGTATTTACCAAAGGATCATTCTTGTATTAGGGGCTATTGCCTTAGTCATAGCTATTTTGACAACCCCCCAATTAGTAATCGTGCAAGGTACGCACGCAAAGCCTACTGCGGATCTTGCTCAGTTACAGCCCATAATAGCTCCTTGGACTGCCCTAATACGTTCAATTGGCGTTATAGGGGTGACGGTATTACTCTTTTTTGCACTTAAAGGTTCAGAAGTAAAAAAACGGGTAAAAAAGAGTAAACTCAGCAAACAGAATTGACAGGGTAAACATGGGATGTGCACGGAGATAAGGCTGAAAGAATCAGGTTCTATAGGATAGACTACCCTTCCAAGAGACAGCCTTTCGGCAAAAAGGCTCAGTGGTTCATCTCACCTATTCCCATACATCCGTTCATAATATTCCATATATTCCCCTGTCTTTATCCTCTGCCACCAATCTTGGTGATCTATGTACCAATTTATAGTTTGTTTTATTCCCTCCTCAAACCTTACCTCCGGCTGCCAACCCAGCTCCTCCTGCAATTTGGAGGAGTTCATGGCGTACCTTCGGTCATGCCCGGGCCGGTCTTTGACAAAGCGGATCAAGGACTCTGGTTTGTTCAATGTCTCCAAAATGGTCCTAATAACTTGTAGATTGGTCCGCTCGCAGGCTGCGCCGATATTGTATATCTCGCCGCTGCTGCCGTTATGGAGTATGAGGTCTATGGCCCGGCAGTGATCCTCTACATATATCCAGTCCCTGACGTTTAACCCATCACCGTAGATCGGGAGTTCTTTGTCCTCCAGGGCATTGCTGATCATCAGAGGGATCAGCTTTTCCGGAAATTGATATGGCCCGTAGTTGTTTGAGCAACGGGTGATGATGGCAGCCATACCGTAGGTCTTAATATAGGCCCTGACCAAGAGATCGGCAGCGGCCTTGCTCGCCGCATAGGGGCTGTTGGGCCTCAGGTAGGTTGTCTCGCGAAAAAGACCGGTGGGCCCCAGGGAGCCATATACCTCGTCCGTGGATATCTGGATAAAGAGGGGGACTTCCATCTCCTGCGCCCCCTCCAATAAGACCTGCGTTCCCAAGATATTGGTCCGCAAAAACAGATCGGGGTCCTCGATGCTCCTGTCCACATGGGATTCAGCGGCAAAGTTTACTATAACATCGACCCTCTCCTTCTGGAGGATCCTCCTCACCTTCTCCCTGTCCGCGATGTCTCCTTTGATAAAGGTATAATGGGGATGATGGATTAGTTCGCAGAGGTTGTCCAAGTTGCCACAATAGGTCAATTTGTCCAGATTGATGATTCGATAGCTCTGATATTTCTCTACCATGTAGTGGATGAAATTGCTTCCGATAAAGCCACATCCACCGGTTACCAGGATGGTCTTTTCCTCAGCCATCTTTTCTCGCCCACTCATAAGGGATGTCATTGTCGTGGGGATGGATGCGGTGCTCGTCAGGTTCTTCCCTGTTGTAGACCTCGGTGGGGATGTTGATCACTATTGCCTCTGTCTCACTGATGCACATCCACCCATGATAGACCTCTTTGGGGATCTGCACCAGGATGGGGTTGTGCTCGCCAATAAAGAACTCGTTTATCTCCCCTTTGGTGGGTGAGCCCTCCCGCTGATCATAGAGGACCAGTTTAAGCATCCCCTTCACCACCGCCACATTATCGGTTTGGATCTTATGGTAGTGCCATGCCTTGACCACATTGGGATAGGTGGTGGTCATATAGACCTGGCCAAATTTATTAAAGATCTCGTCATCACTGCGCAAGATCTCCATCAGTCTACCCCTCTCGTCAGGGATGACCTTAAGCCTCTCAACCTTTACCCCGGCGATCATGACCATCCTCAATCCAATTTGTTGGCCCCTGTCTCGGCCACCAGTTGGCTGGCCCTCAGCAGGGAGTCGAAGGTCCCCGCATCCGTCCACCAACCATCCAAGATCTCCCAGGTCAACTGGCCCCTCTCGATATAGGCGTTGTTCACGTCGGTTATCTCCAGCTCCCCCCTACCCGAGGGCTTAAGGGTCTTGATGATGTCAAATACTGTATTGTCGTACATGTAGATCCCCGTTACCGAGTATTTTGACTTGGGGACCTTGGGCTTTTCTTCTATTTTGACTATCTTATCCCCCTCTAAGACAGGTACGCCAAACCTCTGGGGATCAAGGACCTCCTTTATCATGATCTTGGCCCCCTCCTTTTGTCGCCCAAAGATCTCTACAGCCCTCCTGATGTTTTTTTCAATGACGTTGTCCCCCAGGATAACGCAGATCTTATCCTTAGCCGCAAAGAACTCAGCTAGGCTGAGGGCTGCCGCGATCCCCCCTTCTCCCTCCTGATAGGTATAGTTGATATGTTTGAGCCCGAATTCATTCCCATTGCCCAAAAGCCTCAGGAAGTCCCCGGCATTGTTTCCTCCAGTGACAATGAGGATGTCCTCTATACCGGCATTGATGAGGGTCTGCAGGGGATAGTAGATCATCGGTTTGTTGTATACTGGCAAGAGGTGTTTGTTGGTGATCTTGGTCAAGGGATACATGCGCGTACCCAAACCACCGGCCAAAATGACCCCCTTCATCCCCAAACCTCCTTATTGGATCTTAGTCCTCCCTATCCCCGATAGGGTGACATAGACCATCACCTTCAGCTCGTTGTCCCTCAATTCATCAGGAGAACGGTTTATATCACACAGTCTAAGGGATATCTCCCAACATTGGTGATGGTAATCAAGGCCATAGACCGTCTCTATCCTGACATCATCGAGGAGATTATGCCGATACGAGAAGAAAAGATCAAGGGGTTTTATGACATGAACCAAGAGCTCCGCATTGAGTTCTTCCACCTCGTCTTTGCTGAACCTGTACTCCACCCCTAGACAATCTCCCCTTTTATCGGCGATGTTGACACCCGCATTGAAGAGGTCCAGACGGCTATGATGGTGGTTGTACTCTGCATCCATCGTTCCAGATAACCACGTAAAGGGTGCAAATCTCATTTCTGCCCCCAGATTAGAGAGGCGTTCCTCAGAAGTAAGATGGGGGAAAAAATCATAGCTTTGATAAAACTTCAAGTAGAGGTACTCAGGGTAAGTAACCCCCCCCTTTTCATCCACCACCTTGCCTATCAGGCGGTTGGTAAGGTTCCAGGTAACCGTATTTTCACGGGGGATATAGTCCAGGTCGTCAAAATAGGGGTTGTCCGTCTGATCCACCTTAGGAATATAGGTGTAAACTATTTCAGGCTCTATGAGATGCCTCAGCTTTTTGACTCTTCGCCCTTTTAATGAATATAGCTTACTGATGGTGGTGGCAAGTGTTGCCCCTACATCGTATATCTCACGGCTGGTGACCTCGTCTTTCCTCCCTTCCGGGTCATTATCGGGAAAGTAGATGGTCTCCCTGTAGCCTACCCATGGCTCAAACCGCAAGATATCAAAGGGCCTTAAAGGAACTGAGATCTTAGGATAGATATCTATCCTCCCCCCCCTTATCCCTTCCTGGCGCCAGAAATGGGTACCTTGGGCCTCCAACTCATAGAAGAGGGGGGTGCGAGGAAACTGGTCTTGGAAGATCTGAAAGGTTGCCTGGGGAAGCCTCTGCATGGTAGAGCGGTTACTGTGTACTGTGAGGTCCCGGAAGTAGGAGAATTCCGCCCCCAGCGTCCCCCATTTCCAATTTTTGCCGAGGGAGAGGTTGGATTCCAATTGGTTGCTCGACCTGACATCTATCAGGGCCTCACCCGGGATGTCCTCATCGAAATCGACAGGATATTCCTTGTCGCTTACCCAGTTTACATCCGCCTTCAGGTAATATCCCTCGGGAGATCTCTGGTCATGGTCAAAGAAGATGGACCAGCGGGAATCATCCTCCCGTTCATCCCAGATGTAAAAACCCTTTATCTTGCCTTGGGTCCTCCTGCTTAGGGCATATCTGTACTCGGCCCCCTCTTTAAAGCCCCTCCCCCTGGAATCTCCGATGCGCTGTAGATAAAAGGTGGCATCTTGGTTGGGTGCGATGGCCCAGTAAAAAGGGATTGTGATCTCAGGTCCCCATTTGCTTGAGTTGCTAAATTCGGGAAAAAGGAAACCACTCTGCCTCTCCCTCTTTACCGGAAAGATGGCCCAGGGGAAATAGAGGACGGGGACATTCTTCACGTGGAAACCGGGCCACCACCCTTTGGCCCAACCCTCGACCTCCACATCCAATCGCTTTGCCGAGAACTTCCAGGAGGGTACCTTCTCATCACAGGAGGTCAGGGTAGCATCATATACTCGATATTGCATCTCCCCTAACTTCTCGGCCCTGCTACCGGTGATGTGAAAGTTCTTTTTCTTGAGGAAGATCCTGCCCTCATATACCATTCCCTTCTTCGTTTCTATATTAAACTCCAGTCGATCGCAGCGCAGGACGTCCTCCCCTTCCTTCAAGACCACCCTTCCCTCAGCCACCACATCTTTAGTCTCAGTATAAAATATTACCTTATCGGCCCGCACCGAGGCACCCTTGTGAACTATCTCCACCTCCCCCTCCATAGAGATAAAGCCCCCCTTTTGATCGTACGTGAGCCTGTCCGCCTCCATTTGGATGGGTCCCTCAGCCCTAAAGCGGGGTTCGAATCCGATGGTCTTCTGAGGTACCAGAGAAAAGGAGAAGATGATGAGGATGAAGGCCAGCAAGACAAAGGGGTGAAAGGGGAACTCTTTCATGTCTGTCCCTTGCTCGCAAGGTAGTTTCTCGCCTCCCCCACCGTAAATAAGGAGCCAGTAGCCAAGATCAAGTCATCCTTCTGGGCCACCTCTCGCAAATACCCCACTGCCTCCTCTACCTCCTCAATCACCTTTACCTCCTTACAATAGGTTTGGGCAATTTCGGCTATCCTTTGGGGGGACATCGCACGGGGATTGTGGGGCCTAGAGGCAACCAGCAGATCTGCTAAAGGGGCCAATTCCGCCAAGATGGTGGGAACTTCTTTGTCCTCCATGATCCCCACTACCATAAAGAGGTGGCCATAGTCAAACTCTTCCTGCAGGGCCTTCCGCAACGACCTGGCTGCGGCAGAGTTGTGAGCACCATCGAGGAGGATCTGGGGTGACCTTTGGACGAGTTCCAACCTCCCTGGCCAACGGATCTTTCCCAGACCTTCATAGACTGATTTCTTACGTACCCCATATCCCATCTTTTCTAACACCTCTAAGGCACCCAGGGCCACTGTGGCGTTGTCGATCTGATAAGAGCCTGCTACCCCTAACTTTACTCCCTCTGATCTCCATCTGCGACCGCGGAAGTTGAGGGTCCTGGGAGCAACCCTTTCCCCCAAAAAATCCCTGCTTGCCAATCTCATTGGGGCCTTTTTCTTCTTGCATTCCTCCTCCAGGACCTGTATGACCTCTGGCTGGGTGGCCCCACTTATCAGGGGAACCCCATTTTTCACAATCCCTGCCTTCTCTCTCGCGATATCCTCAATCCTCTCCCCAAGGATTTGAAAATGATCTCTCTCCACATTGGTGATCACCGCGATAAGGGGGTTAGCTATATTGGTGGAGTCCAATCTCCCCCCCAGCCCTACCTCCAAGATGCACAAATCTACCTCCTGTTGGGAAAAGTAATAGATGGCCAAGGCGGTGGTGAAATCAAAGAAGGTAAATCGTTGGGGGATGCCCTCCTCTTCGACCCTGCTGCGCAGCAAATCCGTTAGCCTCACCACCTCTTCCCAGGATATCTCGGCTCTGTTTATTTGGATCCTTTCGGTAAAGTCTACAAGGTGAGGGGAGGTATAAAGACCCACCTTGTATCCCTCCTCCTGTAAGATAGAGGCCATCATGGCGCTTACCGACCCCTTTCCATTGGTCCCCCCAACATGGATTACCTTCAAACCTCTGTGGGGATCCCCCAGGGCCTGTAAGAGACTGGAGATGTTCTCCAAGCCGAAGACCATCCCGAATCTCTCCAGGCCATAAAGATATGCCAGTGTCTCCTGATAATTCATGGAGGGTTGGATTAGGGGTGGCTATCCTCAGTGGTAAAAGAGTTTTAATAACTTTCCTAATACCTCTTTTAACTTCCCTCGCTCTACAATGAGATCTATCATCCCATGTTTGAGGAGGTACTCCGCCCTTTGAAACCCAGGTGGGAGGTCGGTTTTGATGGTCTCCTTGATGACACGAGGACCGGCGAATCCTATCAAGGCCCCTGGCTCGGCCACAATTATATCCCCCAACATCCCAAAGCTAGCGGTAACTCCGCCAGTGGTGGGATCTGTTAGGATAGAGATATATGGCAATCTCTCCTTTCTTAATAGGGATAGGGCGGCACTGGTCTTGGCCATCTGCATGAGGGAAAGGATCCCCTCCTGCATCCTCGCCCCTCCAGAGGAGGTGAAAATTACCACCCCTACCCTTTCCTCCACGGCCTTCTCAACCATCCTGGCAATCTTCTCCCCTGCCACTGAGCCCAGGCTTCCCCCCAAAAAGCCAAAGTCAAAGACCCCTATCATTGCTGGGGACTCATTGATCTTCACTCTCCCGGTGATGAAGGCATCCTTCAAACCCGTTTGTCTCTGTGCATCCTTCAGCCTTTCAGAATATCTCTTTCGGTCTCGGAAGTGAATGGGATCTATCGGGGCCAACCCTCGGTCCAACTCCCTGAAACTACCCTTGTCAGCCACGATGGCGAGCCTCTTCTGTGCAGAGATGGGAAAGTGATAGCTGCATTTGGGACAAACGTTGAGGTTGCGCTCAAGCTCCTTCTTGTAGATAATTTCATTGCAGACATTGCACTTAGACCATAAGGCATCTACTGCCTTCCCCTCCTCAGGAGCGGCCTCCTTCTTCTTAAACCACGCCATTTACCCTCCCCTTCAGAGGTCGATTTCCTCTTCCTGTGTCAGGATAGAGATCCTCCCATCATGCAGGGCGCTGATCTCCTCCTTGATGGTCTCAAGGTATTGGGGCTTCATGTGGAAGACAAAAACGGGGTAATCCTTCTCCTTCAGCTTCTCCAGCTCCTTGGCCATGGTCTGGGGGGTGAGATGACCAGAGAGGTTTGCCAACTCCTGGAGCTCATTCGGGAAGGAACATTCTATGAAGATGGCCAACAAGTTTCCTAATTTATTACAGACCTTCCATATATGCTCTGTTGGCCCTGTGTCCCCGGTGTAGACGACGTGACCATGATCACATCTTATTATATAGCCGACTGCCTCTACTTTATGATCGACCCTTTCCGCCCTGAAGCTTAGCCCCTGGGGCAAGGGACAGAGTTTCCCCTCCCTTATCGCCTCAAAGCTGAGAACAAGGCCCCCTTTTGGGGAAATGGAGGTAAAATCAGGGCATATGACCCCATTTATGAAGTGTCTCCTAAGCTCATTCAGTATCCCTTCCGTGCTATATATCTTTATCCTTCTTCCCTTTTCTTCAAAGAGGTTGTTGGCCAAAAAGAAGATATCCTTTATATGATCGAGATGGGAATGGGTAATGAATATATCCCTAATCCCCCTTTGCCCTTCCAAGTTCAAGGGAGATACAATGGTGCCTGCATCTAACATAACAGAATTGTCTATCAAGAAACCACAGCTTTTATATTGAAGGAATTCAGTACCATAACAACCTAAGACTTTTATTCGCATAAAATTTCTCCCTTTAAGGGCCTTTACTTCTTGATGAAAATAAAAAATAACAAAATTAGTGGATATGTCAACAAATTTCTACCAAAACAAAAACGTTCGAGATCTAGCCGAGGAGAATTGGACAATCTCATGAACTTTATGATATAAAAAATAAGGGCTTGCAGGGGTCTAATAAATTGACAAATGAAGGGGATGTCTTTGCCATGAAAAAGACTTGCAGTTTTATAATTATCTTCCTCTTTATGATCGGCTGTGCCGTCAACCCAGTTACCCAAAAGAGGGAGATTATGCTCTTCAGCGATCAAGATGAGATCAAAATGGGGAAGGATGGCCACGAAGCCGTTCTGATACAGTTTGGTAGATATGAAGACCCATCTCTACAGAGATATATCGATCAGGTGGGACAAAAAATAGCAAGAGTCTCTCACAGGAACAATATGCCACATCATTATATGGTGGTGGATTCCGCCGTTATCAACGCCTTCGCCTTGCCTGGGGGATACATCTACATAAACAGGGGATTGCTGGCCTATCTCAATAACGAGGCCCAACTTGCCGGAATCTTGGGTCATGAGTCCGGTCATGTGGCCGCAAGACATGGGGTCAAGAGATACCAGAAGGCCATTGGGGCCCAGTTCATCATCCTGGGGGTGGCAGTGGCCACAGAATCAAGAGGTCTGATATTGGGAACCAATCTCCTCCTTACCACCATCCTTCAGGGCTACAGCAGAAAGGATGAATATCAAGCGGATCAACTGGGGACATTATATATGTACAATGCAGGGTACAACCCCATGGAGATAGCGGAGTTCTTCAAAATCTTAGAGAGGATGGAAAAGAACACCCCTAACCTTATAGAGCAGCTGTTCGCCTCCCACCCTCCCACCCCCAATCGGATAGAGAAGACCAAGGCCTATGCCCAGGAGCTGACAAAGGGAAAGACTGCAGACCTGATAGTGGACCATAACCGCTACATCTCTCATCTTGGGGGACTCGTCTTTGGCCCTGGGGAAAGGGATGGCGCAATAGAGGGGGTTGTTTATAAGAACAGATATTTTCGATTTCGGGTAAAGATGCCGATAGGGTGGAGGGTCCAAAGGGGGGATACAGCGGGCTCAGTATTGGCACAGGATCCTTCCAAAAGATACCTCTCTCAGGCCATACCCATAGAGTTGAAAGAGGAACTCACCCCCTCCCAATTGGCCGCCATGGTGGAAAAGGATTCAGGCCTGCAACGCTTGGACGTGACACGGATCACCATCGATGGGAAAAGGGCCTATCTTGTCGATTACAGGGCCCAATCAGAAGGGGGGGACTGGCTGGGACTGCGTATCGCCTATCTGACCAGGGGGAAAATGGGATTTGTTATGGCCAATATATCCCGTTTGCATGAATTTGCCAGGGTACGGAGGACGTTTAATAAAGTGATCTTCAGCTTTCGTTCCCTTTCCCCTCAGGAGGCGGCGAAGATACCCCTGCACAGGTTGAAGGTGTATATGGTAAGGAGGGGGGATACCTTCGCCTCTATCTCTAGGAAATTCTACCGGACAGCCAAGTATGCTGAGGATATAAAGCGATTTAATGGGATGGACGAGTTGAAAGGCCCACCAGTGGGAATGCTGATCAAGATAAAGCCCCTCCTTCCTAAAACCTTATAGCTGGGATGAGTGGTTTCGCAGAGAAACCTTAAGGGAAAATGGGGATCTGCTCCAAACCCATGGTCTCGGGGAATCCACACATAATGTTCATGTTTTGTACGGCCTGCCCAGAGGCACCCTTTACCAAGTTGTCTATTGCAGAGATAACGATAAGTTGACCCGAGTCCTCATCTACCATCACCCCCAGGTCACAATAATTGGACCCCCTGACACCTACGGTGGAGGGAAAGGTAGCTGGGGGACATAGGCGTATAAAGGGTTCGTTTTGATATCGCCTACTATACAAATCGCAGACCTTCTCAGTCGAAAGCCCTTCCTTCACTCGGGCGTAAATAGTGGAAAGTATCCCCCTATTTATGGGGATAAGATGGGGGACAAAAAGGATATTGACCGCTCCGCCTGCACGGAGGCTGATCTCCTGCTCCATTTCTGGGGTATGGCGATGTTTGGTCACGCTGTAGGCCTTCAATCCCTCCCCCACCTCACAAAAGAGATTTGTCAAAGAGGGTTTTCTCCCCGCCCCACTCACCCCTGACTTGGCATCTACCACAATGCCTGAGGTGGATATCGCCCCTTTCTCCAGGAGGGGGGCCAAGGCGAGGATTGCCCCTGTTGGATAACACCCGGGATTGGCCACCAGCCTCCCACCTTTTATCTCCTCCCGGTAGATCTCTGGCAGTCCATACACTGCCTCCTGCAATAGATATGGACAGGAGTGTTTCCCATACCATCTTTCATAAAGACCTTGATCCCTCAACCTGAAATCGGCACTTAGGTCTACAACCCTCTTTCCCTTTTTGATAAATTCCTCCACCACCCCCATAGATGTCCCATGGGGCAAGGCTGTAAAGAGAAAGTCCGCCTCTTGGGCTATCCCCTGGACCGATAGCTCACTAAGTCGAAGATCAATAAACCCCTTTAAGGAAGGGAATACTTCATCTATGGCTAAACCTGCGAACCTTTCGGAGGTCAAAGAGGAAATCTCGACCTTTGGATGTCCAGCCAAGATCCTCACCAGTTCCAGGCCTGTATAGCCACTAGCCCCTACTATCCCTACCTTCACCGTTCCCCCTTTAACAAAAAAATTAAAAAGGGGAGGCTGACCTCCCCTAAAAGGATCAACCTATCTCTTGGAGTACTGGAACCTGGCCCTGGCTCCCCTCTGCCCATATTTCTTCCTCTCTTTTACCCGCGGATCGCGGGTGATAAAACCGGCCCCTTTCAATATATCCCTAAGATCCTCATTATATGACAACAGGGCCTTGGAGATACCATGCCTGACAGCCCCTGCCTGTCCAGAGACACCCCCTCCCCTTACATTGGCATAGACATCGAACTGCCCCAAGGTATTGGTCAATTCAAAAGGCTGCAAGACGATTATTCTTAAGGTCTCTCTGGGGAAATAATCATCCAACGCCTTCTTATTTACCTCAATCTTTCCCTCCCCAGGCCTCAACCAAACCCGGGCCACTGCTGTCTTCCTCTTTCCCGTAGCGTAAAACCTCTCCTCATCCATTTCTTCTCCTTAAGATAACTATTTAGACCTCAAGGGGTTCTGGTTGCTGGGCCTCGTGGGGATGATCAGGACCAGGATAGACCTTTAGTTTTTTGAAGATCTTCCTCCCCAATCTATTCTTCGGCAACATCCCCTTCACCGCCTTTCTTATCAATTCCTCCGGTTTTTTGGCCAGCAGCTTCTCGGCGGTGATGGCCTTAATGCCCCCTGGATAGCCAGAGTGGCGGTAATAAATCTTCCCTTTCAGTTTATTGCCTGTAAGCTTAATCTTTTCAGCATTCACCACTATGATAAAATCCCCTGTGTCCACATGGGGGCTGAATATCGGTTTGTGTTTCCCACGTAAGATCTTCGCTACTTCAGCGGCCAATCTCCCTAAGACCTTGCCTTCAGCATCGATCAGATACCAGCTTTTCCCGACATCCCCTTTCCTCACATGAAAGGTCTTCATCTGTTTATTCCCTCTTTTAGGATATGGAGATGTAATATTTAATATATCGAAGCCCTTTTGTCAACCTCAAAAGCTCTCGGAGTTGTGCTCCCGTGGTCACCCTGAGTAACCTGCACAAGCGAATAGCCGACTAACCTCCCTCCTTTGCGTCCTAATCATCATCACCGGGATCATCCTGGGAGTCCTCTTTCTACCCAAAAGAGAAAGAAAGACCTAACGATCCATGGTCAATCTGACTTGGTTTGCTCTGATATGGGCTTGTCTCAGGGGTTCGGGGAGTCGATAAGCCCGGCAAGCCTGCAACACCCAATGGATAGAGGTCCTTAGGTCTATCCGATGACCTGGGGAGACATAGAGGGGCTTTACCCCCACCCGCGTCCTTAAGGCCACCCCTATTTTCTTTTCCTGATATAAAAGGGGGGCGTAATCCCCCTTTTTGCCCCCCACAACTGGATATCCTCCCACCAGGGGGGTCTTGGCACAACCAATAGAGGGGATGTTGAGGAGTACCCCCAAGTGGGCAGCCAGGCCCATGGATCGGGGATGGGCTATCCCTTGTCCATCTACATAGATGAGGTCAGGATAATACTTCAATTTCTTCCAGGCCTGTAATAACAAAGGGGCCTCCCTGAAGGTCAAAAGCCCCGGGATATAGGGAAAGGAGATATTCTTCCTCGTCCAGACCATATCTATCTCTTCTAAATTTGGCCAATTCATGACCACCACCGCTGCATACCCCTCCTTACTTCTTCTGGCATAGGAGACATCTATCCCCCCCACCCGCCTGATAGGGGGATCATCCCATTTTAAGTGCAATAATTCCCGGAGCTTGTTTTGGATTTCAACGGCCTCTTTAAGGGTAACATCCCAGGGGTGGGGGGAGGGAAAGTCCTTCATTCCGCTGATAAGATCTGACGGATCCTCCCATGGGACACCGTCAGGAGAAAGAGCCTTCCTGTACCTTCACCATCTGGATTAAAGCCCTTGAGCCCAGATACGCCGACATATTCTCTTAAAGACAAAAGGGCCTCGCGGAGGGCCTCGCGGCTCCAGAGTTCCTTGTTGCTGATGGTCTTCAGAATAACCTCGGTGGAATCAAAACCTAAGGCGTCCAGCAGGGTGGGAGAGAAGTTAAAAATCCCCTCAAACTCCCTCACAAAATACCTTACCCAGGGAAGAGGACTATCCTTAAAGAAGCCGTCCACAAAGACGGCTCCTTCGACAAATTTCCCACTGCCGCGTACGAGTTCGGGCGAATCCCATCCATTGGTCCCCAATAGTTGGACATCCATTATATCATAGTAGGCCAGTTGAGGTGCAAGAAGGTTTATCTTTTTGAAATCATCCGGTATAAAAATGGCCCCGAAGTTGATAATGGGCCTTGGCTTTTCCTTCGGATCTTTCGTTGGTTGGTACTCTACCATCCCCTTTATCACATCGCCAAAATCCGTTTGCTTATTGGTATAGGAGGCTGCCACGACCAACTCCCCCCCATACCTTTCCACCTCTTGCTGAAAGAGCTTCCTGAAGGTAAGGCCATAGGGGTTCCTTGGATAAAGGATAGCATAGGCAACTATACCAAGCTCCTCAAAGGCATATTTGACTAAGGCCTTAACCTGAGATGCATGGGTGAGGGAATTCTGAAAAATATACCTCCCCTTTTGCGCAATCCCCTTTAGGGGACTCAAGGTTATCAAGGGTACCCCTTGAGTATCTGCCTCCTCAACTGCGGCCAGGGCCGTGTTGCTGAGCAGGGGGCCGATAATAGCTATTACCCCCTCCTTTGCCAAGGCCCTCACCCCTTCTTTGGCCCGGGACGGATCACCTTGGGAGTCCCAGATGAGCAACCTTACCTTAAAGGGCCACTGCTGAGTCTGAAAGGCCCCTATGGCTAATTGTATCCCTTGTAGTGCCTTAATACCGAAGGGCTTGGCTCTCCCTTGCAAGGGGAGTATACAGCCAAGGACGACCTCTTCCTTGACGCCCCTTTGAATCTTCCTCCAAAGATCCTCCAATAAGGGATAAAACTCCTCCCCAGAGGCCTCCTCTAAGGCCCCCCGTAGCACGTCTGCGGCCTCTTCCACCCCTCCATCACGGAAATGTAATTGGGCCAGCCTATATCTGGCATAGGTAGATATAAAGGTGCCACGATAGATGATGTCGATCTCCCTGTATCTATCAGGAGGGAGATCTTGATCCAGGAGGGTGACTGTCCGTTCCCTTACCCCCTTTCTCTCTGCAGGTGGTAGTTCTCTCCAGGCGCGAGCGTACCATGAAAGGGCGGCCATAGGGTCATGCATGGCAGCATGGCAATCTGCGAAGAAGATGAAGAGTCGACCCCTCCAAAGGGGTCGATCTTCTACAGATGGAAGGAGACGACGGGCGGTCTTGAGGGCCTCTTTGTACCTGCCCATTTTGAAATAGCAGTTGGCCAATGACCATTGGGCCTCTTGATATTTAGGACTGGAGGGGAAGTTACGTAAGAGGCTTTCAAACTGGGCGGCAGCGGCGCTGTATTCTCCCGTTTGGAGGTAAGTCTCCCCTATGTAATAAAAGGCATCATCGGTAAGGGAGGTGCGGGGGTGTTGGATGATGAATTCCTGAAAGTGCCTGGCCGCCTTTTCCCGCTCCCCTCTTTTGTATTCATCCAGGGCAGTTTCATACAGTCTTTTGGTGGTATCTAGGGCGGGGACCTCCTCTCGCACTCTATCTTCTCTTATACTTGGCCTAGGCGCACACCCTGACCACAGGAGCGGGAGCAAGAAAAGGGGGAGAAATAATATAGCCACCCTGCGCAACACGAATTAAATTACCTCCTGGTCCTCCTGGTCGAAAAGGAAGGGTTTTAATTTACGACAAATATCTCGGGCAAATACCTATACCTTTCATCAAAGTCTATGCCATAGCCCACGATGAATCCCTCTTCCATCTCAAACCCGATATAGTCCACCTGAATCTCTACCTCCCGCCTGGACTTCTTGTCTATTAAGGCACAAATCTTCAGCGAGGATGGACCTTGCGCATAGATATGATCCACAAGGAATTTGAGGCTCAACCCTGTATCAACGATGTCCTCGATGATGAGGACATCCTTTCCCTCCAGAGGGACCTCCACCTCTTTCGTCACTTTGATCTCACCCGAGGACTCCTTTTGCGAACCGTAGCTGGCTATCCTCATGAAGTCGATCTCCACAGGTATGGTCAACTGTCTGACCAGATCGGCCAAAAAGACGAAGGCCCCTTTTAACACCCCGATGAGCACCACTCTTTTATTCGCATAATCCGCAGATATCTCCCTGGCCAACCGGGCCACTGTCTGCGCTATCTCTTTTTGAGAAAAGAGGATTTTTAGCTCTTCTCCCATGGTGGTATCACAAGGCTGGGATTAAGACCACGAGGCCCAATCCATCTTTCAACTCCTTCCTGTTGAAGGAGAGGGCACTACTATATATCCTCCTTACCTCCTTCTTTCCCTGGAGGAATGTATCAATCGGCTCGATGGGGAAGTTGCACTTTTCCGTCTTAAAGTGCATGGGGATGATCAGCTTGGGCCTCAACTGATCGGCTACCTTGGTCGCCTCCTCCGGGTCGATGGTATAGAAACCCCCCACGGGGATAAAGAGGACATCCACTTGCCCTATCTCCTTTACCTCCTTATCGCTGAGGATATGCCCTAGGTCTCCCAAATGGCAGACCTTAATACCGTCCGCGACAAAGGTAAAGATGGTATTCTCCCCCCTCTCGGACCCCTTGGAGGCGTCATGGTAGGTGGGAAATCCCTCGAAGGTGATCCCCTTGGCCGCATGCCTACCCCCCCCCTTGATCACCTGTGGCTTTCCAGGAAGACCTTTCACATAATTGTGATCGGCATGATCATGGCTTACCGTGACGATATCCGCCTCATCGGAGATAGGTCCGTAGGAGATGCCCCCTCCATAGGCACCAGGTTCATAAGGGTCCGTAATGATCTTTATCCCTTGCTCCGTGGTGATTAAAAAAGAGGAATGTCCATACCATTTTACTTCCATAGCCTCTCCTCCTTAAAAAGGCAGTTAAAAAATGTAGCCCTATTCTCCGTAAAAAGTATAAATTCTTAACCACCATAAAGTCAAGAGAAACCGGGCAAGGGTGACATCTTTTCCCCTTTCTGGTAAAGTTCAAATAAGACCTTGAGGAGATATGAGGGTAAGAAATAAGAATGGGCAGGTTGTTTATAGGGACCAGCGGATATAGTTACAAACATTGGCCTGGCGTCTTCTATCCTCCAGACCTCCCTCAGTCTCGTTGGCTGGAGTTTTACTGCCAGCACTTCGACACAGTGGAGTTAAACGTCACCTTCTATCGCCTCCCCGCCAGGAAGACCTTTGAAGGGTGGTACAAGAAGACCCCTGCTGATTTTGTCTTTGCTGCCAAGGGGAGCAGGTTTATCACCCATATCAAGAGGATGAGGGAGTGCCGCCAGCCTGTAAGGGTGTACAAAGAAAACGCCTCGGGCCTCGGAGAGAAGTTGGCCATTGTCCTCTGGCAGCTTCCCCCTAATCTCAAGTACAATAAAGGCAGGCTTGTGGAATTCTGCGACCTGTTAAAAGACGAATACCCCGAAACAAGACATGCCTTTGAGTTCAGGCACGAGAGCTGGTTACAGGAGGATTGTTACGACATCCTTACCTCTCATGGTTTTGCTCTTTGCATCCCCCTCTCCCCTGCCTATCCAAGAGGGGAGCATATGACAGCCCCCTTTACGTACCTCCGATTCCACAGCGGCGAGGTCCTGGGAAACTCCTGTTATACCGACGAGGAGCTAAGGCAATGGGCATCCAAAATCAGGGGATGGCTGGAGGAAAGGGGTCTCTATATCTATTTCAACAACGATGCCTTTGGATTTGCCATAGATAACGCTAAAAAGCTAAGGGATTACATTAACTTTTAGAGATGAAAATTTTTTCAGCAATTACAATAAATATCACCTTATTTTTCCTCATTGGTGGACCCCTTTGGGCATCAACTAATTGGTGCAATTTAAGGTGGCAAATCTACAAAGAGAAAACCTTCTGTAGTGAGAGCTTCATCGAAAATTACAAGACATTAGAAAGAAAGGAGGCAAAGCCTTTTATCAAACTTATCACCCCAAATGGTGGAGAAATTTGGATAGAAGGGAAAACATATGAAATAAAGTGGAAATCACGTGGAGTAGATAAAGTATATATTTCAGTTGCTATGGGAGGGAAAGACAAGGGACACTTGGGAGAGGGGGGTAAAATAGATGCCAAAAGGGGAAGGTTCTCTTGGACAATTCCCGTTGGCTTCGTAACAGGTTTTGGTATACTTAAAGCTGAAAACATGAGAATAGTGATCCATGATGCGCAAAATAGAGATATTTTTGACGTAAGCGATAATTACTTTACTATAAAAGGGACATCAGCACTGAGTGACCTTGTAATATATGAAGGACAAGATGAGTATAGGGAAGCTATTATCCAATATTATAAAGCTATTGCCAATAAGCAATACCGTAAGGCCTATGAAATGTTGGGGCAATGCAAAATCGTTCTCTACGATGCTGACGGATCAGGTGTCGCATTCCTGCCAAGAAGAGATTATAACTCATGGGTGAAAGCGCAGGAGAATATTGACACCTTAACCATAATTGATGTAAGGAGGCTTGAAGCTAGAGGGGACGCTAACAAGGGAGATGCTGAAGAAACATTGGGAATTCGTACTTATATGGTAAGGCTTATAGTAAAACTCCACGAGGAAAGACGAATTATGAGGTCAGGACAACATACCTTCTTTGTAGCTGTAGTAAAAGGAATTGACAACAAAATCCGTATCTTAGGTATCGGGACGGGGCCTTAGTATGTTAAGTAAATTATGTGAAAGAGGTATGGCGTTTATAAATGTATGGCGTAAAAAAATTTTCAGGGAAATTATAATCATACAGGTATTTTTCTCCTTCTTCTGCCCTTCCCTTTTACAAGCGCAAACCCCTTCATCCCCGCATATGATATTCAAACCCCCTTATAATGAAATGGGAGGAGCAAGCGAGTTCCATGCTGATGTACTAATAGCTCAGTCCACTGCTAGGGCAAACGCTTTCACAGGCTTTATGGGTGTTTATGGGACGGGATGGATTGGGGGGGCTACATCACAGGCAGGCCTATGGTTTAAGTTCTATGTTCCTAAAAAAATGTACCTTAAAGTAACAGCAAAAATTAGATATATGGGGGGGATACACGGTTTTGGTATAGGTGAGTGCTCAGGGTTTGTTTTCAAATGGCGGGTAAATAACGAAAAAGTCCATGAGAAAAAAATGGAAGGTGGTATAACACCCGGGTGGATTGCAGAAAAAACGTATGAAATAGCGGAACTCTCCTCTTCTATGGTCGAAGTGCCAGAAGCATACAGGACTATAAAAGCCATTACTGAACTTATGGATTTCCTTGATTACTTTAAAGAGGTTAACGAGTTTTTAACAGTTGTAGACCAGATAGAAAACTCTTTTGAAAACGTAAAAACAGAAAAACTCTCTTTTGGTTTTAATGCCAAAAAGGGGTGGAATGAGATAAAGATTTATATCCAGGGAGGTGCAAGCGGTGCTGTTACGGGCTCTGCAATGTATGCCATAATTGCCTATCTTGAGAGTCTTCTTATAGATGGACTTGGATATCCAGATTTCATTATAAGCAACTGTTCGGTCACCTCTGACCGATCCTGGCAGGCGCCAAAACCTGAGGTTGGAAAACTGGCAAGACTAGAATTTGATATAGAAAATAGAGGAACACTTGAAAGTCAAAATAGCACTGTAAAAATCGATATAGCTAATCAGAGGTTTGATAGATCGGTTCCCCCTTTAAAACCCAATGAGAGAAGGCATTATGAGATTGATTTTATCTTCCCCCAGGAAAGAGTTGATGTAACAGTCCATGTCGATCCGGATGACCAAGTTTACGAATTTGACCATGACTGGGGTGAGGATTTGAGGGAACATTACCAACAAATGGGGATACCGGAAGGCTCTCAAGATGTTAGACTGGAAAAGGGGGGAAATCTTTTAAAATACAGAGCTTACGGGGTAAAGTCCTACACTCCGCCACCACCTGATCTTGCTTTTGACGGACTGCCTATCTCCATGGAAATAGAAGATGGGGAATCAGCACAGATTTCTTTCAAGGTAATAAACAAAGGGGGAACAGGGCAATACAACCGCAGGCAGACAGCAGAGAATGTGGCAGTCAGGGTGGAAATAACCTCATTAGGATGGGGAGAAACGAAAATAATACCAACTCTTAAAAGCGGAGAAACTAAAAAGCTGTCCTTCAACACCCCTCCCATAAATAGGCCCTATCACTTGCCTGCGGCCAGCGTATGGGTGGTGGAAGTACAACAGGTAATAGACCCAAATAATAAAATCACAGAGACAAACGAGAACAACAACCGAAATACATCCTATATACAAGTAAACCCGCCGAGGCTTCCCCAGTTGAGCTTGAGGAATTTATCTATTTCCCCACGGCAAACTTCATATGTGGAGGGTCAGAGTATCACCATTAAAGCTGAGGTAGAATACTGGGGCAGCAAACCTATTAAGGATGTAGAAGTAGGTTTTTACTACAACACAGGCCAATGGGCAGGACCGCCAAAACTCGAAAAAATTGCCATTAAAAAAATGAATTTTGAAAAAAGAGGAAGCAAAAAAACATCCATTATTTGGCCTGTCCACAAATCCCCTTATATCTATACAGATATATATTGTATTGTTGATCCTGAAAATAAAATAAAGGAGGCGGATGAGAGCACAGATTTTCATAACGCGATGATCGGAATTCAGGTAAAGGAAAGGGGGATACCTCAAGAGCAACCAATTGCAGGAGGGGCAACGGTTAAAGGTGTTGATTTAGTAATTGGAAATAAGGACCTTTTTTTAAATAAAAAAAGCTTTATAGCAAGCGACTATCTCGGTGCAAAAGTACACAACAGGGGAGACAAAAATACTAGTTTCAAGATTAGATTTTCCGCTTCATGGATAAAGACAGGTCCAGATGGGAAAAAAGAAGCAATCACCAAGATTCTTTCCACCAAAGATGAGTCAATCCATGCGGGGAGCACAAAATTGGTAAGACTTTATTATAAAAAATTAACCAATAAAGAGTTCATGTTCAGTAAACATGTGAAAGTGGTAGTAGATGTCTATGCGAAAGAGGATGTAGATACTTCAAATAATAGAGCAGTATTCAGGGTGGGTAATTTTGACATCATAGC
>JAFDHG010000035.1 GCA_019308925.1 Deltaproteobacteria bacterium | reverse complement strand
CTGCAGGTGGAGTTGATCACACCTATTGCCCTGGAGAGGGAGTTGCGGTTTGCCATCCGGGAGGGTGGCCGCACAGTAGGGGCAGGCGTGGTCACCGAGATCATGGAGTAAGGGGAGGCCGAGGATGGCCAACAACAGGATAAGGGTTTGCCTCAAGGCATACGACCACAAAGTGCTTGATCAATCGACCAAAGAGATCGTGGATGCGGTGAACAGGACGGGGGCACGTGTGGCAGGCCCCATCCCACTTCCCACCAAGATCAACAAGTTCTGCGTCCTAAGATCACCTCATGTAGACAAAAAATCGAGAGAACAGTTTGAGATCAGGACCCATAAGAGACTCCTCGACATCCTCGAGCCAACCCAGCAGACAGTGGATGCCCTCATGAGGTTAGAGCTTGCTGCCGGGGTCGATGTGGAGATCAAGTTATGATGTGCCACAGGCACATCTCTTTGGGGGCCACAGGCCCCCAAACCCCCCGAAGAGGAATTTCCTTATCGGGGGTTTCATGGGGTCGCAGACCCCCTGAAGAAAACGATCGGAGATCGTTTCCATGCTAAGGGGTATCATCGGACAAAAGTTGGGGATAACGCAGGTCTTCACCGAAAATGGCACTGTCGTGCCTGTAACTGTCATAGAGGCAGGCCCCTGTGCTGTCGTCCAGATCAAGACTAGGGAAAAAGAGGGGTATAACGCCCTCCAGCTTGGCTTCATGGAGAAAAGACCTCAAAGAGTCAATCGCCCCTTATCAGGGCATTTTCAAAAGAGTGGCAAGGGTCCTTTTTATGCCCTAAAGGAGTTCCGGGTGGACGAGGTAGGGGAATATAAATTGGGGCAGGAGATAACCCTTGATGTCTTTAAGGTAGGTGATTTCGTCGATGTGACCGGTACCAGCAAAGGGAGGGGCTTTACCGGGGTTATGAAGCGGCACGGCTTCAGCGGTGCCCCTGGCTCCCATGGGACCCATGAACACTTTAGGCATGGCGGTGCCATCGGTGCCGCAGCTACCCCGTCCAAGACCTTTAGGGGAAAAAAGATGCCTGGACACTTCGGCAACAGTAGGATTACCATACAAAATCTAAAGATCGTAGATTTAAAACCGGGGAGAAACCTCCTCTTGGTAAAAGGGGCCGTCCCTGGCTCGGCCAACTCCATTGTGGTCATCAGGGAGGCCAAAAAGAAGGGGGTTAAGAAAGAAGAACAAGGGGCAGCCGAAAAGGGCTAAAAGGGAAGAGGGAATGGCTACCTGCGAGGTCTACAATCTAGCAAAGGAGAAGGTGGGGAAACTGAAGTTAAAAGACCACATCTTTAAGGCCCCGATCAAGCGCCATCTCTTCTATGAGGTGGTCAAGTGGCAATTGGCCAAGAGGCGTCAAGGGACCGCCTCTACCAAGAATCGCTCGGCGAAGAGAGGTGGGGGACGGAAGCCCTGGAGACAGAAGGGAACGGGAAGGGCGCGAGTTGGGACCATCAGGTCTCCCTTGTGGCGGGGGGGTGGTGTTGTCTTCGGCCCCCACCCCAAGGACTACAGCTACCCCCTCCCCAAAAAGGTCCGCCGAGCTGCCCTACGCTCAGCCTTAAGCCTCCGCTACCAAGAGGGCAAATTCACCCTCCTCGAGGACCTTTCTCCCCCCGAGATAAAGACCAAGGCCTTTGTAAACATAATGGAGGACTTGGGGATCAAAAACGCCTTGATCGTGACCGATGGGGAGAATCTCAATTTGGAGAGGTCCGCCAAAAACGTACCCTGGGTCAAGGTCTTAAGATGTGAGGGGCTCAATGTATTTGATATTCTCAAATACGAACATCTGATCATCCTGAAGCCGGCCATCGAGAGGATTGAGGAGAAGCTGAAGGGATGAGGGATACCTATCGGGTAATCAAGAGGCCCCTGATCACTGAGAAGGCGAATATCCTCAAGGATGAGGAGAACAAGGTCGCCTTCATCGTGGATAGAGAGGCAAACAAGCTGGAGATAAAAGAGGCGGTAGAGCGCCTTTTTAAGGTGAAGGTTTTAAAAGTAAACGTCTCCACTATGAAAGGGAAACCCAGAAGGATTGGACGCAGCATCGGAAAGCGGCCCGATTGGAAAAAGGCGGTGGTCACCCTGAAACCTGAGAACCGCATTGACTTCTTTGAGGGAACTTAAACGGAGGAGAGCTTATCCATGAGCGTCAGAAAATATCAACCTACATCCCCGGGTAGGAGGTTTCAGATGGTCTCCGCCTTTGAGGAGATCACCCGTGTTGAACCAGAGCGCAGCCTCTTGCGCCCTTTAAAAAAGAGTGGTGGGAGAAACTGTTACGGGAGAATGACCACCAGGCACAGAGGGGGTGGGCGCAAGAGGATGTACCGGGTGATCGACTTCGTGAGGAGGGACAAGACTGGGGTCTCAGCCAAGGTGGCAGGGATCGAGTATGACCCAAACCGCTCCGCCAGAATCGCCCTATTGTACTATGCCGATGGTGAAAAGAGATATATCCTCGCCCCCCTAGATCTAAAGGTGGGTGATGAGGTCACAACAGGGGAGGATGTAGACATCAATCCCGGAAACGCCCTCCCCCTGAAAAATATTCCTTTGGGTACCCTCATCCACAATGTGGAGTTGAAGATAGGAAAAGGGGGGCAGCTAATCAGGAGTGCGGGAGGATATGGACAGATTATGGCAAAAGAGGGGAAGTATGCCCACATAAGGCTCCCCTCGGGGGAAGTAAGGCTTGTACATCAAGAATGCTACGCCACCATCGGACAGGTAAGCAACATAGATCATGAAAACATCTCACTTGGAAAGGCGGGCAGGTCCAGATGGCTGGGGAAGCGCCCCCATGTGAGGGGTGTAGCCATGAACCCTGTAGACCACCCCCTAGGCGGGGGGGAAGGAAAGAGCTCTGGGGGGAGGCACCCCGTAAGCCCTTGGGGGCTTCCCACCAAGGGGTATAAGACCAGGAGAAATAAGACTACCGATAAATACATCATTAAAAGGAGAAAATGATGGGCAAAGCCCATCTCTCTGGGGGCAAAGCCCCCAGACCCCCAATAAGGAAAATACCTTTGGTGGTTTCAGGGCCGATGCATCGGCCCTGAAGAAAACGATCGGAGATCGTTTTAAGCAGGAGGAGTTGTGGCACGTTCTCTAAAGAAAGGGCCATATGTCGAACCCAGCCTTTTAAGGAAGATCCTGAAGACCAAAGAGGGCAGGAGCGACAAGGTGATCAAGACCTGGTCGCGCAGGTCCACCATCACCCCTGAATTGGTGGGGTTGACCATAGCGGTCCATAACGGAAAAAAATTCATCCCCGTCTTCATCACCGAGGAGATGGTGGGCTATAAGCTAGGTGAGTTTGCACCTACCCGTACCTTTTACGGCCATGCCGGGGATAAGAAGACCAGGGTCAAGGGCAAGAGATAGAGGTTGGAGGTAAGATGGAGGTCACGGCTAAAGTAAGATATGTAAGGACATCCCCTCGGAAGACCAGGTTGGTGGCAGATCTGGTTAGGGGTAAAAAGGTGGAGGAGGCCTTGAACATATTGGCCTTTACCAATAAGGCCTTTGCAAAGAAACTGACCAAGCTGATCAACTCCGCCGTGGCCAACGCCCAGCATAATACCAACATGGATGTAGACGCCCTCTGGATCAAGAGGATCTATGTAGATGGTGGTCCTACACTTAAGAGATATATGCCCAGGGCTATGGGCAGGGCCACCATGATCAGAAAGAGGACCAGTCATATAACGGTGGTCTTGGATGAGAAATAAAAAAGGGAGGTGATGGTTTGGGGCAAAAGGTCCATCCCATTGGGTTTAGATTGGGAACCATTAAAGGTTGGAGTTCCAAATGGTTCGCGGAAAAGAATTACGCCACCTTATTGCGTGAAGACCTGACCATCAGGGGTTACATCAAGACCAAGCTCTACCATGCAGGGGTCTCCAAGGTGGAGATAGAAAGAGTTGCAAACAAAGCGAGTAAGACAAAGGTAAATATCTATACCGCTAGGCCGGGGATCATCATCGGCAAAAAGGGAACGGAGGTGGAGAATTCAAAAAACGAGCTCCAAGCCTTGACGAAAAAGGAAGTCATCATCAATATCAAGGAGATCAGAAAGGCCGAGATAGACGCCCAACTGGTGGCAGAGAACGTGGCATTCCAGTTAGAGAGGAGGGTGGCCTTCAGGAGGGCGATGAGGCGTAGTGTTACCTCTGCACTAAAATTGGGGGCGCAGGGGATAAAGATCGCCTGTGCGGGGAGATTGGGAGGAAGGGAGATGGCCCGCCGGGAGTGGTACAGAGAGGGGAGAGTCCCTTTGCATACCATTCGTGCGGACATTGACTACGGATTTGCCGAGGCCAAGACCACCTACGGGGTGATAGGGGTAAAGGTCTGGATATTTAAAGGAGAGGTGCTATCCCCTCGAGAGGTTACTACCTCTTAAACGGTGAAACAAGATGCTAGCGCCTAAAAAGACCAAATACCGTAAACAACAGAAGGGAAGGATGAAAGGTAGGGCCTGGGCAGGGACAGAGCTCAACTTTGGCGACTTCGGCATGCAGGCCCTGGAGGGCGGGTGGATAACCAGCCGCCAGATAGAGGCGGCCCGTATTGCCATGACCCGCTTCATAAAGAGAACGGGGAGGATCTGGATCCGCATCTTCCCTGATAAGCCCATCGTCAAGAAACCGGCCGAGACCAGGATGGGGAAGGGGAAGGGGAACGTAGAGGGATGGGTGGCCGTTGTGAAATCAGGCCACATCCTATACGAGATGGAGGGCGTCGCTGAAGAGAGGGCAAGGGAAGCCTTTAGGCTTGCATCGCATAAACTCCCCATCGCCACCAGGTTTGTGGCCCGGGAGGAGGCATGATGAGGGCGAGGGAACTGCAGGAATTGAGCATCGATGAGCTATTGCAAAAGGAGAAAGACCTAAAGGAGGAGTTTTTCAACCTCAGGTTCCAGCACGCCACCGGCCAACTGGAGAATGTCATGCGGCTGTCCCAGGTCAAGCATGATATCGCCAGGGTCAAGACCATCCTACGCGAGAAGGGATAGAGGGGAAAAGTGAAAAGGCGGGGGATTAGAAAGAGGGAGATAGGTATAGTGGCCAGCGACAAAATGGGCAAGACGGTGACCGTAAAGGTGGAACGCCTAGTCCGGCACCCCGTATACAAGAAATATATCAAGCGTTACACCACATATAAGGCCCATGATGAGGAAAATAGATGTAATGTCGGCGACAAGGTCTTGATCGTGGAGACCCGCCCCCTCAGCAAGACCAAGAGGTGGAAGGTAAAAGAGATTATCGAAAAGACGCCGGAGATCTAAGGGATAGTTATGATCCAGATGAGGACCGTTTTGGATGTGGCCGACAATTCAGGGGCGAGAAAGGTCGGCTGTATAAAAGTCTTGGGGAGCTCGAAAAGAAAATACGCCTCTTTGGGCGACATCATTGTGGTCTCGGTAAAGGATGCCGTCCCCAACTCCAAGATAAAGAAGGGTGATGTAGTGAGGGCCGTGGTTGTGAGGACCAGAAAGGGGGTAAGGAGGCCTGACGGTTCCTATATAAAGTTTGACGACAATTCGGCCGTTTTGATCAACCAGCTCAATGAACCCATTGGCACACGGATCTTCGGCCCTGTAGCCAGGGAATTACGGGCGAAGAGGTTCATGAAGATCATCTCCCTGGCACCGGAGGTCCTTTAAGACAAGGTATGGGAAAGATAGCAGTCAAGAAAAATGACACTGTGATGGTGATCGCGGGCAAGGAGAAGGGCAAGTCGGGGAAGGTGCTCAAGGTCCTCCCCAAAAAGGGCGCGGTGATCATCGAGCGCCTCAACTTCGTCAAGCGACACCTCAGGCCTGGTGCTGGCCATGGGCAAGGAGGCATTGTGGAAAAGGAGGCCCCAATCCATATCTCCAACGTCCAACTGCTTTGCAGAAAATGCAACCTCTCCACCAGGACAGGAAAGAAGATCTTGGAGGACGGGAGGAAGATCCGGATCTGCAAGAAGTGCGGTGAGGCCATTGACGAATAGGCCTTCATGGGGTAAGTGGCGATGTCAAAGATGAGGGAATTTTATCAAAAGGAAGTAGTTCCAACCCTGATGAAGCGTTTTAATTACAAAAACATCATGCAGATCCCCAAGTTGGAGAAGATTGTCATCAACATGGGGCTGGGGGAGGCCATCCAAAACATCAAGATTCTCGACTCTGCCATGGAGGAGATAGCCGTCATCACGGGGCAGAGGCCGGTCATCACCAAGGCCAAGAGATCCATTGCCCAGTTCAAACTAAGGGCTGGTATGCCCATTGGCTGCATGGTGACCCTGAGGAAGGAGAGGATGTATGAGTTCTTCAACAGGCTCATCAATGTGGCCCTACCGAGGGTAAGGGATTTCCGTGGAGTCTCCCCACATGCCTTTGATGGAAGGGGTAATTACGCCCTGGGGATCAAGGAGCAGATCATCTTCCCGGAGATAAATTATGATAAAATAGATAAGATCAAGGGTATGAATATAATCATCGTGACCACAGCCAAGAAAGATGAGGAGGGAAAGGAACTCCTCAGGCTTATGGGTATGCCTTTTAGGAGTTAAGGAGGTTTCACCGTGGCGAGAACGGCCCTCATTGTCAAGGCCCAGCGGCCTAAAAAATTTAAGGTAAGGGAATACAACAGATGCCCTATTTGCGGTAGGGCCCGGGCCTTTCACAGAAAGTTCAATATGTGCCGCATATGTCTGAGGAAATTTGCCCTGCAAGGAGATATCCCAGGCGTTATCAAGTCCAGTTGGTAGCATTTCAGGAGGGAATTTATGAGCATGACCGACCCAATAGCTCACATGTTGACCAAGATACGCAACGCCATTATGGCCAAAAAGTCGGAGATGGAGGTTCCCTCTTCTAAATTGAAGTCAAGAATAGCTGAAATCCTCAAGAAAGAGGGTTATATCAAAGATTATGAGGTTATTAACGATAATAAGCAGGGGATTCTCAAAATATACCTCAAATACGACGCTAATAAGCAAGGTGTAATCACCAACTTGCAACGGGTAAGCAAACCCAGCCGCAGGGTCTACGTGGCCAAAGATGAAATCCCATCCGTGTTGAGCGGATTGGGAATAGCGATCCTCTCCACCTCCAGGGGCGTGATGACGGACCGCGCTGCCCGCAAGGCGGAGGTGGGAGGGGAGGTCATCTGCTATATATGGTAGTTGTCAAAGGGAGGGATAGATGTCCAGGATAGGAAAGACCCCCATTCCTGTCCCCCAAGGGGTAGAGGTAAAGCTGGAGGGATCTACATTGGAGGTGAAAGGCCCCAAAGGGACCCTGTCTCATACCATACCAGAGGGCATCTTCCTCCAAACCGAAGATGGGATGATTTACGTGAAACGAAACGGTGATGCGAAAAGGGTGCGCTCCCTCCATGGATTGACCAGGACACTGATCGCCAATATAGTAACGGGGGTGACGCAAGGATTTGAAAAAAGATTGGAGATAGTGGGAATAGGATATAGGGCCAACCTTCAGGGGAGGACCCTCCAATTGAGCTTGGGATATTCGCACCCAGTGACCTATTCCCTTCCAGAAGGTATAGAGGTGGTGATGGAGGGACAGACCAAAATCACGGTGAAGGGGATTGATAAACAAAAGGTCGGACAGGCGGCTGCTGAGATAAGGGGATTCAGAAGGCCCGAACCCTATAAGGGAAAGGGGATCAGGTATGCTGGAGAGCAAATCCGCAGAAAGGCGGTTAAGGCCAAAGGTTAAGGGAAAAAGGTGGGGACCACAAAGAGATTGACAGGAAGGTTGAGGAGGAAACAAAGGGTCAGAAAAAAGGTGAGGGGAACCGAAGGGCGCCCTCGTCTCACTGTATATCGTAGCCTGAGGCATATCTATGCCCAAGTCATCGTCGATGCCACAGGAGAGACCCTGGCGTCAGCCTCCACACTAAGTAAGGAGTTAAAGGGCCAATTGAAAAATATGGGCAACATAGAGGCGGCCCAGGCCGTTGGTGAACTATTGGCACAAAAGGCCTTGGAGAAAGGGGTCAGGAAGATAGTCTTTGATCGTAATGGGTTCCTTTACCACGGCAGGATAAAGGCGTTGGCAGAGGCTGCACGCCAGAAAGGTCTGGAGTTTTGAGATAGGCCTTTGGCCTGTATCTCTGGGGACGTAGCCCCCAGACCCCCTAAATAGGTATTCCTTTTTTAAGGGGTTTCAGGGGGCAATAGCCCCCTGAAGGAAGACCGAAAGTAACCTTGAAGGTTGAGGCAATATTCAATGTTCCTTAATACACATGTATTTTCACGGTAAAGGAGAAGATATTGGAGAGGATAGATCCCACTGAGCTGGAGTTGACCGATAGGGTCGTCCACATCAGCAGGGTGGCCAAAGTAGTGAAGGGGGGGCGAAGGTTTCGTTTTAGCGCCTTGGTAGTAGTGGGAGATGGTAAAGGTATCGTGGGGAGCGGTTTGGGGAAGGCCCATGAAGTCCCTGAAGCCATCCGAAAGGGGATCGAGTTGGCCAAGAAGACCCTTATGAGGGTCCCCATTATCACTGGAACCATACCCTATACGGTCATCGGAAGATTCGGTGCGGGCAAGGTCATCTTGAGACCGGCCTCTGAGGGAACAGGGGTAATCGCTGGGGCAGTGGTAAGGGCAGTGGCTGAAGCAGCGGGGATACAAAACATCCTGACCAAATCCTTGGGTTCGAATAACCCACACAACCTGGTCAAAGCCACCTTTGAGGGCCTAAAACAGCTTAAGACCCCGGAGGAGTTCGCCAAAAAACGGGGGCAAGAGGTGGGAGAGATCTTGAGATAAAGATGGCCAAGGGATACTTGAACGTAAAATTGGTCCGCAGCGGCATAGGGCGTCCCCGAAAGCACCGGGAGGTCCTGAGGGGAATGGGCTTGACCAAATTGAACAAGGTGGTGGTCTTGAAGGATACCCCAGAAACATGGGGGATGATCAAAAAGGTCTCCCACCTTGTGAAGGTGATAGAATAATATGCTGGGTCAACTAAGGCCGCCCTCTGGGGCGAGGAAAAGACCGAAACGTGTGGGAAGGGGCCCTGGTTCTGGTCACGGAAAGACGGCAGGCCGGGGCACAAAGGGTCAAAAGGCACGCAGCGGTGCTGACGTCCCCCTCGGTTTTGAAGGGGGGCAGATGCCCCTGCAGCGACGTCTGCCCAAAAGGGGCTTCAGGAATATATTCAAAAAGCGATTTGCCTTGGTCCATCTCAGAGAACTAAACCGTTTTTCAGAGGGTGAAGTAGTGGATGTCGAGGCATTGCGACAAGCTGGGCTGGTCAAGAAGGTCTATGACGGGGTGAAAATATTGGGAGATGGCGAGCTAAAGGTCGCCTTAACAGTCAGGGTCCATAAATTTACCAAGTCGGCTCAAGAGAAGATCGAGGCAGCTTCGGGAAAGGTCGAGATGATCTAATGATAGGAGCCATCGGCAATATCTTCAAGATACCAGAGTTAAAGAAACGTATTTTTATCACCCTGCTGCTTCTGGCAGTCTATCGGGTGGGATGTTTCATCCCTACCCCGGGGATCGATCAGGAGGCCCTCGCCTCCTTCTTCCTCCAAACAGGGGGGACCTTGCTCGGCTTCTTCGACATGTTTGCTGGAGGTGCTTTGAAACGATTTTCCGTCTTTGCCCTGGGTATCATGCCCTATATCAGCGCCTCCATTATCCTACAACTGCTAACGGTGGTGATCCCCTATCTCGAGCGCCTGCAAAAAGAAGGGGAGATAGGCAGGAGAAAAATCATCCAGTACACGAGATATGGGACGGTCATCCTGAGCATCATCCAGGGGTTTGGCATTGCCGTGGGATTGGAGGGAATGAAGGGGGCAGGGGGGGAACTGATAGTCCTGCATCCAGGCTGGTCTTTTCGTCTCATGACGGTAATCACCCTGACCGCTGGTACATCCTTTCTGATGTGGCTGGGGGAACAGATCACCGAGAGGGGAATCGGCAACGGGATCTCCCTGATCATCTTTGCAGGGATTGTGGCAAATATGCCCGCTGCAGTGGGAAACACCTTTCGGCTGATGAGTACAGGGGAACTGGGTGCCATCCTCATATTGGCCGTCATAGTCCTGATGGTCGCTGTCGTGGCCCTCATCGTCTATGTGGAGACAGCCCATCGCAGGATACCCGTCCAGTATGCCAAAAGGATCATAGGGAGGAGGATGTATGGGGGGCAAAGCACCCACCTTCCATTGAAGATCAATACCTCGGGCGTCATCCCCCCCATCTTCGCCTCCTCTATCATCATGTTCCCCGCCACCATCGCCAACTTTGTAAATCATCCATGGATGCAGGCCATTGCCCAGAGCCTGTCCCCTGTCAATTTGATCTATAACCTCCTCTACGTGGGTTTCATCATCTTCTTCTGCTACTTTTACACCGCCGTGGTCTTCAACCCAGTGGATGTAGCTGACAACATGAAGAAGTATGGTGGATACATCCCCGGTATCAGGCCGGGGAGGACTACCGCCGATTATATCGACCGGGTCCTCACCAGGATCACCCTAGGCGGGGCCATATACGTGTCTGGAGTGTGTGTCTTGCCCTCCATCCTGATAGCCAACTTCAATGTGCCCTTTTACTTCGGGGGGACTGCCCTGCTCATTGTGGTAGGGGTAGCCCTGGACACCACCCAACAGATAGAGTCCCATATGCTGACCAGGCACTATGAAGGGCTGGTAAAGGGAGGGAGGGTAAAAGGCCGTCGCAGATAAAAAGGGAGGCAGGAACAATGAACTTAATCCTATTAGGTCCGCCCGGCTCCGGCAAGGGTACCCAGGCCCAGATGATGCTGGAAAAGTACCATATCCCCCAGATATCCACCGGAGATATCCTCAGGGCAGCGGTGAAGGGGGAAACCCCCCTTGGGATAGAGGCAAAAAGATATATGGACCAGGGAAAATTGGTCCCGGATGAGGTAGTGGTGGGCATCGCCAGGGAGAGGCTCAAGGCCTCAGACTGCAATGGGGGGTTCATCTTAGATGGCTTTCCCCGCACCCTCCCCCAGGCCGAGGCCCTGGATGCCACCTTGAATGCGATGGAGAGGGGAATAGACCACGTCGTAAGCATAGAAGTGGACAAAGATGAGTTGATAAGACGCCTAACGGGCAGAAGGACTTGCCGAAGTTGTGGGGCCATGTATCATACCATCTTCGACCCTCCAAAAAGGGACGGGATATGTGACAAATGCGGAGGGGAGCTTTACCAACGGGACGACGATAAGGAGGAGACCATCAGGGCCAGGCTACAGGTCTACGAAAAGCAGACCTCTCCTTTGATTGAGTACTATCGAAAAAAGGGGCTTTTGCGGTCCATTGATGGGGCGGGACAGATAAAGGAGATCTTTCAGAGAATAGAAAAAACCATTGAGGGATAGTAAAAGTTTAGCCATTTGAAGAAATGGTTAAACTTCAATGCAAAAAGCAAATTTTAAACTGCAAAATGCAAAATTTTTTAAAAACTTCCCTAACTTTGCAGTTTACATTTTGCATTTTTCAATTTGCAATACTGTTTAGCAGTTAGGAAGTCTTGATGCCCAAAGGAGAAGCCATAGCGGTAGAAGGTACGGTCACAGAGACCCTTCCTAACGCAATGTTCAGGGTGGAGTTGGAGAATGGGCACAAGGTGTTGGCCCATATCTCTGGGAAGATGAGGATGCACTACATAAAGATCCTTCCTGGGGACAGGGTTACCATAGAGCTCTCCCCTTATGACCTCAGCAGGGGTAGGATCATCTATCGAGGAAAAAAAACCTCTTAAGGCAAGGACCAAAAGGAGGGTTGAGATGAAGGTGAGATCCTCAGTGAAAAAGATCTGTGATAAGTGTAAGATCATTAAAAGAAAAGGTGTAATAAGGGTCATCTGTGTAAACCCTAAACATAAACAGAGGCAAGGTTAGAGGAGGGGAAATTGCCCAGGATCGCAGGAGTTGATTTACCAAAAGACAAAAGGGTAGAAATTGCCCTCACCTATATCTACGGTATTGGCCGTTCCGCTTCCCAGAAGATCTTGAAGGAGGCCGATGTCGACTGGGACAAAAGGGCTGGGGAATTGACTGAGTCGGAGGTGGTCAAGATAAGGGGGATCATCGATAGCAACTATAAGGTGGAGGGAGAGTTGAGAAGGGAAGTGGCCATGAACATCAAGGGGCTCATGGATCTAGGCTCTTATCGTGGCCTGAGACATCGCCGATCCCTTCCGGTGAGGGGGCAGAGGACCCATACCAATGCCAGGACGAGAAGGGGGCCTCGAAGGGGAGTAATCGGAAAAAAGAAGAAATAGGGGGAATTTATGGCTAAAAGAGGGCAAAAGGGTGGAAAAAAGAAGGTAAAAATGAATATACCTTCGGGAATTGCCCACATCCAGGCTACCTTTAATAACACCATTGTGACCATCACCGATGAACAGGGAAATACCATTGCCTGGGCCAGTGGGGGCACTCAGGGGTTTAAGGGATCGCGCAAAGGGACACCCTTTGCCGCACAACTGGCTGCAGCGGCTGCTGTAAAGAAGGCCATGGAGTATGGGATGAAGGCGGTGGATGTCTACGTGAAGGGGCCTGGGTCGGGAAGGGAGGCGGCCTTACGTGCCCTCCAGGCTGCGGGGTTCAAGGTCCATATGATCAGGGATGTCACCCCCATACCACACAATGGCTGCAGGCCTCCAAAGAGGAGGAGGGTGTAAAGTGGCTAGATATAGGGAATCAGTTTGTCGCCTGTGTCGTCGGGAGGGAATAAAGCTCTTCCTGAAGGGGGAGAGGTGTTATGCAGATAAGTGCGCCTTTGAGCGCCGGGGTTATCCACCTGGGCAACATGGTCAAGGTCGGATCAAGTTCTCCGAGTATGGCATCCAACTGAGGGAGAAACAAAAAATTAAAAGGATATACGGCTTATCGGAGAGGCAGTTTCACAACTACTTTGAAAAGGCTGATAAACAAAAGGGGATTACGGGGACAAACCTCTTGATCCTCTTGGAGCGCCGACTTGACAACACGGTCTACAGACTGGGCTTTGCAAGCTCCCGCCAGGAGGCGCGAGAGTTGGTGGGACACGGCCACCTTCTGGTCAACGGACGCATGGTAGACATCCCCTCCTACCTTTTGAAACCCGGTGATGTCATCAATGTCAAGGAAAAAAGCAAGGGTATGGAGAGGATAAAAGAGGCCTTAGAGGGGGTGGCTAGGAGGGAAATGCCGTCATGGCTGGAGTTGGAAAAGGATAATTTCAGGGGGATCGTCAAGGGATGGCCCAATCGGGAGGAATTGACCACCCCTCCCATCCAGGAACAACTCATCGTGGAGCTATACTCCAAATAGAGATTCCAGTAAAGCTCAGGAGGGAATTTAGAGACAATGGAGATAAAGGAGAAGAATTGGAAGGCCTTGATCAGACCCAAAAGGCTTGAGGTCGATGAGGAGACCTTAAGCGATTATTACGGTAAATTCTATGCTGAACCCCTGGAGAGGGGTTTCGGGGTGACCTTGGGAAACTCCTTAAGGAGGATCATGCTGTCATCCATTCAGGGGGCGGCCGTAACGGCGGTGAAGATAGGTGAAGGCCTGCATGAGTTCTCCGTATTGCCTGGTGTAAAGGAGGATGTGACGGAGATCATCCTCAATCTGAAGGAGGTGGTCTTCAAGCTCCACACTCCCGGTCCCAAGACAGTCAGGATAGAGGCGGAAGGGGGAAAGGAGGTCACAGCGGGAGGCATCATTCCCGATGCCGATGTAGAGGTGGTAAATCCACAGCACCACATCGCCACCCTCGATAAGGGGACCACGTTAAAGATGGAGATGACGGTGAAGACGGGAAAGGGGTATGTTCCCGCCGAAAGGAACAAAGAGGAGGACATGCCTATTGGGACCATCCCCATAGATGCCATCTTCACCCCCGTAAAAAAGGTGAACTATACAGTGACCAATGCGCGCGTGGGACAGATCACCGATTATGACAAACTCACCCTCGAGGTCTGGACCAACGGCAGTGTGAAACCCGATGATGCCGTGGCCCTAGCAGCCAAAATCCTCAAGGACCAATTGAACATATTCATCACCTTCGAGGAACCCCCTGAAGATCTATATAGTGAGGATGATGAAGAAAAAAGAAAAAGGGAACAAGAGGAGCTGCGCGAGAAACTGGCCAGGAGCGTGGATGAACTCGAGCTGTCGGTCAGATCCGGCAATTGTCTTAAAAACGCCGACATCCATTATATAGGGGAACTGGTTCAGAAGACCGAACAAGAAATCCTTCAAACCAAGAACTTCGGTAGGAAATCCCTTAACGAGATAAAAGAGGTCTTGATAAGTATGGGCCTCCACCTGGGGATGAAGACAGGGGAATTCACACTCCCTGAAAAGCAAGAAGAGGAAGAGGACTAAGGGGGAGGGATGCGACACCGAAAGGTGGGGAGGAAACTCAACCGGACCACAAGCCATCGCCTGATGATGCTGCGCAATATGGTCACCTCCCTCTTTGAACATGAACGGATTGAGACCACCGAGGCCAAGGCCAAGGAGTTGCGCAGGCTGGCCGAACGCCTCATCACCTTAGGGAAAAGGGGAGACCTACACGCCCGTCGTCAGGCCCTGAGGATAACCAACAGCAAAAAGGTGGTTCAAAGACTCTTTAACGAGATCGCACCCCGCTTTACAGAGAGGAAAGGGGGGTGCACCCATATCTTCAAAACCAGGAATCGCCCGGGTGATGGAGCAGCCCTCGCCATCATCGAGCTGATCCCCACAGAGGGGAAAGAAGAAAAGGCGAGCAAAAGGCCTGCCAAGAAAAAGGCCTCCAAGAAAAAATCATAACTTATAGCCGAAATCACGCAGCAGGTTTTTCCTCCAGTTCACCCCTTCTTCATCCTCGATGCCTTTAGGGGGCACGCCATCTATCACCCCTAGAATCCCCCTTCCCTGATCTGTCTGAGCGATGATCACCTCTACAGGGTTGGCGGTGGCACAGTAGATGGTACACACCTCCTGACACATCTTGATGGCATTCAAAAAGTTTATGGGAAAGGCACCTTTCACCACAACGATAAAGGTGTGACCAGCCGCCACCTCGGAGGCATTTTTCTCGGCGACTTTGACAAAGTCTGAGTCGTTTCCCTCCGATCTAATAAGGCAATGTCCTGATGACTCACAAAAGGCAAGACCGAATTTTGCCTCCGGCGCCCCAGTAACCATCACTTCGTAGAGATCCTCCACCGTCTTGATAAAATGGCTCTGTCCTAAGATGATATTGGCCCCCTCAGGGACCTCTAACCTCACCGTCTTGATCTCCATAGCGTCCTCCCACCTCTAACTATTTTTAAACAAAGGGGACCCCCTTAGCCATGTTGCATCCGAACCCCATGAGAAACCTCTCCTTGTCAGCGTTGCCAAGACATAGCCCAAGGAGATCAGGGCTTGGGGCTCCCTAACACTGAGACATCCAGAGTTCGTAGATCTTTTTCAACACCTCTTCCTTTTTCTTTAACATCTGGGCCTTGGAATTGGTGTAAACGGTTCCGGCAGCCGCCCCTTTATGGCCATCCCCAATGTTCAGCTCTCTCATGATCTCCCCGAGGTCCTTTTTATGCTCCTGATTGTTCAAGTTGATGCTAAGGGACATGGCAAACCCCAGATTGGTGGTTTTGACCCCTCTGTCGTAGAGATTGTGGATTTCCAGGACAGCCAAGGCCTGAGGATAGAGGAGGTAGGCGAGATTTTTGATGATCTCGGGGCGCCGATTGTGCCGTGTGAGGTCAATAACAATCATCTCTTCTCGCTGATCATTGGGTAGAAAGGAAGAATCCTCCTGAATGAGCTTGAACATTTTGTCCTCTTCCCCTCTGTAACGTTTAATCCTCTCCCGTACCTTGGGAAGAACCAGCACCTCTTCCAGGGGAAGATCTCGCACCCATCTGACCAGTTCCCTCATATAGCGATGTTTTTCGCGCAGGGTGGGACTGCTCGCTTTAAGGGAAAAGTCCACCAATTTCCCCGGGGTCTCCTTGCGCCACTCCTCTATGCTGCGATAGTTAAAACTGTCGATGACGTCCGTCTCCTCCACGGTCTGTTTAAAATAGGTGGGCAGTGATACCCCCTTCTCGTAAAGGTACTCATACACCACCCTGCTACAGCTATCCCTGAGGGCAAACCTCCCCGCAATCTCTTCCACGGCGATATTTCTATATGCCAAGTCCTGCAGATTCCCCTCATGGTGATCAAACCAGAGGCCACAGAGCAGAGGATATGGAAGGTCGCACACTATGTCCTTTTCTGAAACGGAAATCTCTCCTCTGATAATGGTATTGGGTCCAGCGAACTGGATATCCTTGATCTGAAAGACATAAGAGCAGATGGCAGCGCTTACCACCCCATCCATGTCATTATGGGTGATGATCCTCTCGTACATCTTGCTCCAACAGATGTCTTTTATTGGCGGGGATCCTATTCCCCCTTCACACATAACACTCATCGGGGTTTGTCATCACCCACGCCCATGAAAATACCGCCCTCTCTTATTCGAACGTCACTTTGACACGATAAAATTATATTATCCAAAAATTTTTATTGTCAATAATCAAACCATGAATCGATATACGGCCTCGCGCGGATCTCCCCCCTGATAAAGGACTCGGTAAATTTGCCCCACAATAGGGAGTGCCAATGCAAACCTTTCGCCCGCCTTGTAGGCAACCTTGGTGGCCCTGATCCCCTCTATCACCTGCCCTATCTCCCTTTGGGCCTCTTCTATGGACTGTCCCCG
This sequence comes from Deltaproteobacteria bacterium, assembly GCA_019308925.1. NCBI lineage: Bacteria > Pseudomonadati > Myxococcota > Myxococcia > Deltaproteobacteria bacterium. The sequence continues at coordinate 7,929 of JAFDHG010000035.1, read as the reverse complement.
CCCTATCCTCTCGCCGAACCTCCTGTTGCGGCTATGTTCGCTTGTACAGGTGACGATGAGGTCTCCTAACCCCGAAAGTCCCATAAAGGTGAGGGGGTGGGCCCCAAGGGCACTTCCCAGAGTCGAAAGTTCCTCTAAACTCTTGGTGATGACCGAAGCCTTGGTATTCACCCCCATTTTCAGACCATCGCAGATCCCTGCCCCTATGGCAAAGACGTTCTTGAACACCCCTCCCAACTCCACCCCTGCCAAGTCCTCATTGACATAGAGCCTAAAGAAGGGGGTCTCCAAGATCTCCTTGGCCTTCTGGGCGTAGATGGGCTCCCTGGAGGAAATCTCCACCGCCGTGGGAAGCTTGCGGGCCAACTCTGAGGCAATAGAGGGCCCAGAAACGGCCACGATCCCATCTCTCAGCTCGAGAGAAAGCTCACTCTCGATGACTTGGGACATCCGCAGCCCCGTCTTCACCTCCATCCCCTTGGCAAAGTCGACGATAATGGCCTCTGGGGAGAAGTGAGGGACCACACGTCTGGCTACCTCTCTTACAGCATGGGAGGGAACAGCCAAGGCGATGATCTCTGCCTCTCTTAGGGCCTCGGCGATCTCCAATGAGACGTCGATCTCTTCGGGGATGTAGTGCCCGGGTAGATACCGGGGGTTTTCCCTTCCCTCCATGATGGCCTCGGCCACATCTTCCTCCACCGTCCATAGGGTAACGCGGTGTCCCTTCTCCCACATCATCAAGGCCAAGGTCGTCCCCAAATTGCCCGCCCCCAAGATGGCCATCTTACATCTGCCCATCTATCCCCTCCTCAATGGCCTCCCAGCTTATCAAAATTGGGTGCATAAATCAAACAGAGAGGAGATAAAGGTAAACTTATGCTCTGGGAAAAGAAAGATGAGAAAAAATTTTTGGTGGGGAGATCAGAAGGTTATCTTCTCGTCCGCGATCCTGTCCACGACATCAAAGACCTCTTCACGACGGACAGGCTTCTCTAAGTAGGCAAAGGCACCCAGGTTTTCGGCCTCTTTCCTCATCTCCAGGTTGCTATATGCGGACATGAGGGCTACACGAATGGAGGGGAAATCCCCCTTCACAGAACGAAGGAGTTCAAATCCATCTGTCCAAGGGAGGCAGATATCGGCCAGGATCAGGTCATATCCTTCGTTGCGCACCGCTTGAGTGATAACAGATGAATTAAACCCTTTCCCCAACCGGATGTGATCCATTTCATCTATCAACTTAAAGAGGAGATAAAACTGTTCTATATCTCTCTCCACGATGAGGATGGAGACGAGGTGATCTCTGTCAAACTTGAGATATCGGAAGAAGGCATCAACTACCTGGGGGTCAAACTGGGTACCTGCACTCTTTTTAAGCTCCAGGCAGGCACGCAGGTGGGAGAGGGGGGTATTATAAGGCCTTATCCGCGTCATGGCCTCATAGGCATCGGCCATAGCCAAGATCCTTGAGAACAGGGGTATGTCCTCTCCGCGAAGACCATCAGGATACCCGGTCCCGTCATACCGCTCATGATGCCCCTTGATAATCGGCAAAACATCCCTCATCTCCTCTATTGAGGAGAGGATCTCCACTGCCGAGGATTGGTGGTTTCTCAGGAGGTTCAAGGCTTGAGACCTCAACTTTCCATTTCCATTCAGTATCGTATCCGGGACCACCAATTTGCCTAGGTCATGTAATAACGAGGCCCACTTAAGCAGTTCTGTCTGCCCATTTTCAAATCCCATATATTGTGCGATCTTGAGGGAATAGTACATCACCTTTTTCGAATGGCGATACGTTGATTCGTCCTTCAACCTCAAGGCGGTCAAAAAAGACCTTACTATTCCCTCAAAAGCCATATCTCCTGTCACTTCTACCCTCATGCCGTCCTATCATATTTTATACATATTTTATGCCAGCTCAGGCAGCCCTCTCCCCATTGTAAAAATACTGAGAAATTCTCTTATTGGAAGAGGTAATGTAAAAGAGGGCTCACGTAAAAAGGAAAAAAGGACGACATTTCGTCACTTTGGGTGACATTTTGCGTCACCAAAGGGCCAATCCTTGACCTTTTATTGGAGGAAAGGGGTCTATTGTGGCACCTTATTAGGAAGCAGAGACACTTTTTCGCAATTGAACCGTTATCCTTTCAGGGAACAAGTCAATAATGTTGAGATAACCATGATCCTGGCCCAAGCGGGAGATCCCTTCAGGGGCACCCCAGGACAAAGGCCAAGGTGATGTAGCCTCATATGCCTCTCAGCAGGGCCACCAGGGTAGCCAAAGAAAGGATTTCGGCTAGTTCCCCTGCTGCCCCCATGACATCGCCGGTTATCCCCCCTATCCTCCTGACAAAGTAGTGGCCAAGGGCGTAGGCAAAGACCCACACCAGCGCCATCGTCCCTGCTCCTGCTAATCCATGGGTAAGAATAGAGATCAGCAGGGCTGTACCCGTGGCCCACCAAAAATCTCTTGGACTGAGGTAGCTCGCAAAGACCGCCCCTGTCCCCTCCCCTCGGACATAGGGGAAGGACCACGTCAAGTAGACCATGGACCATCTCCCCAAGGTCGGAAAAAGGAGGAGAGATAGCGAACTTTCGCCTTCGATCAGTTGACTGATGAGGAGATACTTGGCCATTAAGGTCAGCACAAGCCCTATCACCCCAAAGGTCCCTACGTGACTGTCCCGCATGATCTTCAAGATCTCCCTCTTGTCTCTCCCCCCACCCAGACCATCGAGGGTGTCGGCAAGGCCATCCAAGTGAAGTCCACGGGTAGCTATGGTCAGGACCGATAAGAGGAAAAGCGCATTCACCGCCGGGGCAAAGGCGGCCCCAAAGCTATAGGCGCATGACCAAAGAAGGGCACCTAGCAAAAGACCCACCAGGGGGAAAAGGGCCATGGAGCTGCCCAGTTCTTCCTTGCTCATCCCTTCTCTCACCACCAAAGGGAAGATGGTGAGAAAGGAGATGGCGGCCACAAACCTCCTACTCAAGGAAATTTCTCTCATTTCATCCTCCTTCCCCAAAAGGCGGCCCTCACCTCCCCAGTGGACAAAAGTGTTCTAACCCCATCAGCTTGGCCACACCAGCAATGGTCACTCCATAAAAGAGGACCGGTTTGTCTATGAGAAACTGACTCAACGTCCCGTTTACCACGGTAGTGCCCGTGACCACGGCCAGATCACACCAAGCGAGGTCCTCGCCTGTCCTGTTAGGACCCTCGATAAGCACCCCAAACCTCTCCTTCCCGATATTCCCCCCATCAAGATCGGTAATCCTGATCTCAAAGTGCTTCGCCAAGACCTCTGCCATGCGCGGCTGCATCCCGACCAGGGCAACCTTAGGAGAACCGTATTTCCTTTGGATATGGCTCAACAGTTCATGACTACAGCGAGGGGGGTCCGCATCCTTACAATGTATCGTCCCCCCCACAACCCCCAGATACCTTGCCATGGCATTTAGAGAGGAGATGAAAATAGCCCGACGATAGTTATTCTTCAACTCCATCTCCAGGACCTCTGACAGGGGCCCTGAGAACTCGCCGTACATATCGGTATAGGCCTGCCCAACAGAGCCGCGGAACTCGGCCTGCATAAGTCGCTCTCTACCCTTGAGCAGGGGATAGTCACCCTCCTCGGGGTTTCCTATCGCCTCTTGCGGGGTGAGGGGAAAGGCCTTAATCTGGATCTCCTCTTGGCCGAAACCCCTCTCCTGCACCATCTTTCTAAACCATCCCCTTATTTTTTGGTAAATATCGATTGCCATACTTTCATCCTTTTTTAGGTTCTTCTCCAAAAAAGTTGCCAAAAAGGGTCTAAGGATTCACTCATAGGGTTCTAGGGGCCCAGGGTTCTAGTAAAAAATCCCTCGAATCCTTGAACCCTGAAACCTTCGACCAATGAGAGTGACCCCCAACTCCTTTCAACTCCACCAACTAAATGGGTGAAGATCCAATTACATTAATCTCCTAGAAAACCCACCCTTTTGTCAAGGCCAAATGGATGATACCAGCAGGATAGTTTGACATCCCCTAATCGGTTTGATATAAAGACTCAAAAATCTTCTCAGGAGGCAAGTATGAAGTGTCCTAAATGCGGAAAGGAAATCTCCCCGGATGATCTCTTTTGCAGGAATTGTGGGGAAAGGATAACCCCACCAGATGAAGGAGCGGCAACAAAACCCCCTTTCTTTACCCGATTGTCCCGAAAACAACTCTTCATAGCAGGGGGGGGAGTGTTGGCCCTGATTATCATCATCGCCCTCCTGCTGACCATCCTCCCTGCAGGGGGAAAAAGGAAAGGGGCAACAAAACCCACGGGGCTGGGTGAGGAACTCACCGTTGAAAAGAGAAAGCTCGGTGAGGAAATTGGCCCCAATGCCGTTTATGGAAAGGTTGTCGCTGCCCAAATTGGGGCCACCCGCAGGGGAACGATAACGGTAAAAAGCCTTCATACCGGTAAGGTATATACCTTTTATGTGGGACGACGTACCAGCTACTCCCCTTATCGTTACCCCTACACCGGTGAGAAGGTCAAGGTGTTTTACCTCCATGACCGGGGTTTTATGAAGGCAACGCAGGTGCAGATGCAACAATGAGTAGTTAATATACCTCACTCGCTACCTGTAACCATCATTTATATATATCTGAGTAAAGCATTAAGTCCATATAACAATGGATTACTCCCAGGAGAGAGTATGAATGCTGGCGGGGAGCCAAAGGAAGGTATGTTGGTGGATACCCATGCCCACCTCGATATGCCTGAATTCGCGAGGGACCTCCCCCTAGTAATCCAACGGGCGAAACAGGAGGGTATATTTACTATTCTGACGGTAGGGACCGAACCCGAAAGCTGTCGAAGGACGCTGGAGATCGCTGAGGCATACAAAGGCATCTTTGCCATCTTGGGCGTCCACCCCCACCACGCCGCTGATGTGCAGGAAGGAGATCTGGCCCACCTAAAGGATATGGCTCATCATGAGAAGGTAAGGGCCTGGGGTGAAGTCGGCCTTGATTTCTACCGGAACCTCTCTCCCCCAGAGATCCAACAGGAGAGATTCCGCCAGCAGATAACTATAGGGAAAGAACTGAGGCTACCTCTGGTCATCCACAGCCGCCAGGCTACAAAGGAGACCCTCAAGATCCTTCAGGAGGAAAGGGCACAGGAGGTGGGAGGGGTGATCCACTGTTTTTCCGGGGATGAGGAGACGGCCAAGATATATCTGGAGATGGACTTCTATATCTCCATCTCAGGGGTTATTACCTTTAAAGGGGCACACGTGCTGCGCGAGGTGGTAAAAAGGCTCACCCTGGATAGGATACTTCTGGAGACCGATGCCCCATTTCTTGCACCTGTACCACATCGAGGCAAGAGGAATGAGCCTGCCTATGTGAGGTTAACTGCCCAACGAATCGCCGAGATACGGAAGCTCACCCTCTCTGAGGTAGCTGCCGTCACCACAGATAATGCCCGCCGGGCCTTTAATCTAGACAAACTATAACATAGAGGAGGACTTCAAAACATGCAAGCTGCAGTCATCGTCGTAGACATGCTGAAGGATAGCTTCAAAGAAGAGCACCGGCTCCCTATTACCAAGGAGGCTAAACCCATCATCCCAAGAATAAATAACCTCTTAAAAGAGGCAAGGACTTTAGGCTTACCTGTTATCTTCGCCTGTGATTCCTTCTTGCCAGATGATTTCATCTTTAAGGGAAAGATGAAACCACATTCGCTGCGGGGAACTGAAGGGGCAGAAATCATCGATGAACTAGAAGTAGGTGAAGGGGATGTGATACTGCCAAAACGAAGGTTCAGCGCCTTCTTTAAGACAGATCTGGATCAAACACTGAGGACTTGGGGCATAGATACGGTGGCTATCTGCGGGATCGCAACCAATGTATGTGTATTGATGACAGCCATGGATGCCCTTTGCCATGATTTCTCAGCATTTATCTTAGAGGACTGCTGCGCGGCCCATAAACGGGAAGTTCACGAACAGACCGTAGAAACCTATCGAAAATCCCCCCTCTATCCTCTTGCCCGCAGCATAACCTCCGAGGAGTTTCTGAGAGAGGTTGAAACGAGTAAAAGAGAGGGGAGGTGAGAACGAGGAATAAGGAGACATCCTATATTGCCTCCTGTCAAGAGAAAAGTGGGAGATAAATAAATAGCCCGCCGTTACACGCAGATAACGGCGGGGAGTTGATCGCTCACCATTACCGCAATAATGGTGAGGAGTTAAGCTATTTTACCCTTCTAATCCTAATCTTCCCGGGTTCGAGGATAATAAGATTACTTTTGAAATCAGCTTCTGAAATTTTATCAAAAGCCATGACTATTTGATGATTTTGCTCCGCTGTAGAGATCTCATTAGGGAAATGCGCAATAACAATTCCACAATGACTACCGAGAGGAAACCGCAAAAGATTCCCAAAACCTATATCTCCTGTCAAAATTATAGCCCCTTCTTTTTGCGCAAATCTAAATATCTCATCATCTCTCTTACCTCTTAAACCACAATCACGTACATCCAAGACCTCAAAGCCCTTAGCCCTTAAAACCTCCGCTGTGGATCTGGGCAAATCTTCGTCAATCAAAAACTTAAGCATCTTAACCCAAAGCTCTTACTTCTTCACCTAAAAGGTGTTTCGCAGCATAATCCAAAGCAGCTAATATGTCTTCTCTAGTTAAATCGTATTCGGCCATAACCTCTTCATAACTCATCCCACCTGCCAACTTACCAAGGATCAAATCCACAGGAACACGAGTACCCTTTATTACAGGCCTACCGAAACGAACATTTTTGTCTACTGTAATCTTTGGAGCTATCTCCATTCTAATTCCCTCCTTAAAGTCAAACTTGAAATTTCACGTCAATTATATCTCATTGACAATTTAATCTCAAATAAAACCAGCAGGACGACCTTGACCTCACTCCAGGTAGCAGATGATAACAAAATGGTAGCAAAAAAAGCGGGGTTAGGCAGAATTGCCTAACCCCTCGAAATTACTGGAGGCGGCGACCAGATTTGAACTGGTGAATAACGGTTTTGCAGACCGTCGCCTTACCCCTTGGCTACGCCGCCTCTGGAGCGGGAAACGGGATTTGAACCCGCGACTTCGACCTTGGCAAGGTCGCACTCTACCGCTGAGTTATTCCCGCCCAATCAGATTAGAGGTCAGCTCTTGAAGGCTTATCCTTCAATATCTGACCCCTTTAATTAAAAATTAACGTCCCCGGCAATGACCTACTCTCCCACCCCTCAAGGGGCAGTACCATCGGCGCTGGAGGGCTTAACTTCCGTATTCGGAATGGGAACGGGTGTTTCCCCTCCGCTGTGGTCACCGGGAACATCTCTTTACCCACTAAATAAAGTAAGCCTCAATCTATAAACCACATAGGGGCAAGGAGTACAACCCTTATCCGTAAAGTTAGTGGTCAAGCCTCTCGACCGATTAGTACCGGTTAGCTAAATCCATTACTGGACTTACACATCCGGCCTATCAACCAGGTGTTCTCCCTGGGGTCTTACCCCTGATGTTGCCATCAGGGAGGGATATCTAATCTTGAGGTGGGCTTCCCGCTTAGATGCCTTCAGCGGTTATCCCTTCCGAACATGGCTACCCAGCAGTGCGGCTGGCGCCACAACTGGTACACCAGAGGTTCGTCCATCCCGGTCCTCTCGTACTAGGGACAGCTCCTCTCAAATATCCTGCGCCCGCGGCAGATAGGGACCGAACTGTCTCACGACGTTCTAAACCCAGCTCGCGTACCGCTTTAATCGGCGAACAGCCGAACCCTTGGGACCTTCTCCAGCCCCAGGATGCGATGAGCCGACATCGAGGTGCCAAACCTCCCCGTCGATGTGAACTCTTGGGGGAGATAAGCCTGTTATCCCCGGCGTACCTTTTATCCGTTGAGCGA
>JAFDHG010000034.1 GCA_019308925.1 Deltaproteobacteria bacterium | reverse complement strand
CCGAGGGTGAGCAGGAAGGGGAAAGCCCCGCCTTTAGAGCGGGGAAGGGGCAAGTATTCCCCGCCTGCGAACCCCGAAAGGGTCACCGCGAAAGCTCTGAAGCGAGGGGATAAGGGGTCCTCCTCCCCTGATAACTGAGGCATTACGGTTTAATTAGGATGAGACGGTACATGGTACCCCCCTTGGTCTTTCTCTTCAAGTTTAAAGCCAATGAAGGCTTTCATTGCCCTTCAATAAAACCAAAATAATTTGACAATTTGGAAAAATTGTGGGAAAATTTTGTAGCGAAAAGGGAGGCTGAAAGGAATATTCTCGCTCTTGAAAAATCAAAGAATATGGTACCATTGTTATTGTGAAGTATCAGAGAAGGGGGGATTTTATGAGGCAATATAAGATTGTAGCAGAGTCTGCAATCCGTTTTCATGTTGAGACCTTTGGCAAAAAGGTCTTTTCTTTTCGTCCCCTGTAAAATTCCTTTGTAATATAAAGGAAGAAACTCCTTGATGGCTTCCTTTCTTGGTGAAAAAGAGGGAAAGGATATAGCTATTGTCTGGAGAGAATACAAAGATAATTGGAGCGAGGATGAGTTTAAAGGAGATAAGGAATTTATCATCAAAGAACTTTCACCCCGTGAGATAGGAGAAGATATCTCACGGGGTAAACCCTGGGCATCTCATATTGTCTATGTAAATGGGCAGAGTGTTTTGACTCCGAAACTTGGCAAACACACAGCAGAAATACTTTATATTGAGCCAGAATTTAAAAAACTTGCAGAAAAGGCTTTCAAGGATAGATTTGAAACAGACTTGGAAGATTTTATTAAAAGAGAGGTGGGAAAATGAGGAATTTCTCAATCAAAACAATATCCGATGCGGATATACTCGAAGGATTGTTGGAGAAGATAGTGGAGCAGATAAAAACCTGTTCCAAAGCAGTAGCAGTATTTCTCTTTGGTTCTTATGCAAAAGATACAGAAAAACCATTATCTGATGTGGACATAGCAGTAATTCTGAAGAATCCTGATCCTGAAGCAGAGGCTGAAATCGGAAGCCTATATTCCCAAGAAATTGATGTTGTGCTCTTCCACCGTCTTCCAGTTCATATCCAGTTTGAAGTCTTAAAATATGGAAGAGAGATCTTCAGTAGAGATGAGGAATATCTCTTTGAGAAAAAATTGGAAGTTTTGAGGAATTACTTGGAGACTTCATGGATTTACCAAAGAATAGCATCAGAGGTGTTAAGATGAAGCTTTTGGAAAACATTCTTAGATTTGAGAACCACTTTGAGAATGCAAAAAAATTGACTGAGAAAGATATTGCGGATTATCTTGTATATAACACACTTGCCATGGAATGTTTTCAGGCTGTGAATGCGCTTATTGAAATTGGGGAATACATAGTCACCAAGAAGCGATTTGGCTTTCCGTCAACTTACAGGGAAATATTTGAGCTGCTTCATCGAAACCAGATGATGGTGGATGAAATATTCAATGCTACAAAAAGGCTGATGTTTTTAAGAAATCTGATAGCTCACGAATACTATAAAATTAAAGAGGATGAACTTGCGGAGATAGTTAAATTGTTAGATATTGTAAAAGATTTTGTTCAAAAAGCTAAGGAGGTAGAGAAATGAAACCCTTTTCAACTATAGCCATACCTCACAGAGACATACTTGAGGGCAAACCCACCATGGATGTCTTTGCCGCTCTAGCCCCCTTTTGGCGGTGGAAAAACTCATTTTTTAATTATTATCAGCGTGTTTGCGGGACACTTCGCTTACTCAAATACGCTTATCTTCCGCAGGAATGAAAGCAAGCTTTCCTTGCAGCGAACTTCGCTTACCCGCCCCGATGCCACGGCGTCTTGTTCTTATTAGTAGAGGAGAAAAAACAAAGAGGTGTTTGAGATGGATAAAGTTAGAAAAACACTGATTGCAGTCCTTACGAGCCATGACAGTGTCAGAAAAAATAACGAGTTGGCTTGCCTATTCGAGGAACTTTACAATAACAACAAGAAAAGGTTGAGCGAGTTTCACTTTTTCTTCACTGGAGGCACTTTCAGTCGTTTAGTGCTCGGAAAGGATACAGAGGTTCCGCCCAGACGAGACCTAAAACCTATAAGAAAAGACGTAAGCAACTTTATAAAATCCAATGCAACAGTTCTGCCTGATCGAAAGAAGGGTGGTGTAACGATTTTGGCTAACCTAATTGTACAACGTCAATGTAGTATTATTTGGCCTTTTTTGAGCCCGATTACAGTACACTGGCTCAACCCGGAGCATCTTGCCATGATGCGGCTTTGTGATCTATGGAATGCTAAGCGATTAATGAATGCTGAATCTGTAAGGGCTTGGTTTCGTGACGAGGCCAAAAGGGACATTAGACGAAACCCTCAAGAAATACCGTTGAAGATAGCTTTGGGCACCCCTGAGGCAGATAACCCTTGGCCTGAGGCAGAACTTGAATATAACAAGAAATATTACAAAGTTAGATCACCAAAACGTGAGAGGCACTCTGAAGAGTTTTGGACCACGCAGTTTGAAAAACAGACAATAGCATTGATTGCCCATGATGCGATGAAAAGCCGGATGGTTGATTTTGCTATTCAATATGAAAATGAGTTAAGTAAGTTCCGGTATATTTTAGCAACCGGAACCACAGGGCAAGATGTCGAAAACGCTTGTAAGAAGCTACGCGAACTCAATAAAGTCAGGAGGTGCCTATCTGGGATAAAAGGCGGGGATATTGAGATTGCGACAGAAATCCTGTTTGGTCGGTGCCATATTGTTGTCTTTTTCGTTGATCCGTTGCACCCACATGCACATACTGATGATATACGTGTAGTTTTTAGTGCTTGTATGGCTGAAATCGAGAATAATGATGTCCGAATGCTCACAAACGAAGTACAAGCAAGAGAATGGATAGAGGAAGCTGTTCGACGTCGCAGCATCTAACACAGCATAAAAGGTTCGTGCCTTACGGCACTCACCTGAATTTTTGCTTCGCAAAAACATCTTTTATGCTGGAACGTTAACATACATGCTGATAATTTATCAGGAAAGGAGGGATGAGTGATGCATGGAATCATGAGAAGGGGTGTTGTTGTTTTTGTCCTCATTTTGGCTTTCTCATTTTCCGCTTGTGCAGCAGATAAGCCAGGGCCACGCCTCATTACCGTTACTGGTGATGCCGAGGTCAGGGTTGCTCCTGATGAGGTCATTCTTACCTTCGGAGTGGAGACATGGGATAAAGATCTTGCCATAGCGAAAAGGCAAAATGACAAATGGGTACAGAAGGTCCTTGCTCTGGCCAAGAAGTACAAAATAGAACCAAAACATGTTCAGACAGACCACATCAGCATTGAACCACGGTATAAAGATGGGTATACACGCGAAAACTTCATCGGTTATTTTGTACGAAAGACAATCGTTTTTCGATTGAGAGATATCTCTAAGTTTGAAGATCTTCTCAGCAGTGCTCTCGAAGCCGGTGCCAACTATGTTCATGGAGTCCAGTTTCGGACTACAAAACTCCGCGAGTATCGTGACCAAGCACGTGCCCTTGCGATCAGGGCTGCCAAGGAAAAGGCAAAAGATTTGGCCAAGGAGCTTGGACAAAAGATAGGCAAGCCTCACACCATTCGTGAGGAACATTCTGGTTGGTGGCATTGGTATAATAGCTGGTGGGGGTCACGGTGGGGAGGTGGAAGGAGAATGGCCCAAAATGTAATGCAAAATGTCAGTGGAGGTCCTTTGGAAACCGGAAGTAGTATTGCCCTTGGTCAGATCAGTGTCAACGCAAGGGTCAGAGTAAGTTTTGAACTTAAATAGACACATAATTAGCACATCGGCTGATAGCTTTGGCGGCACTTCGCAAACGTGCAAAGCGTTAACTGACATTTTGGATTGCGATTCTTGACAATTGCAAAAGGAGGAATTATGAAGACACTTCGACTGATCGGCTCGCTGGCCTTCGTACTCGGGCTCTTCACTGCAATATTTGCCGGGATACCATGATACGTGATCGTTGCCGACGATCCAGTTGTACCTTGGTGGCTTAGGATAGCAGTTTTCTGCCTTCTAGGTGGTATCCTGCTGGTCCTGCTGATGGTGGCCATCGAACAGCGGTAAGGCAAGCCCTTGACTATCGGAGCACATTACGCGCTGTAGGGGTTTGCATCATCGGCTGGATCATTCAAGCGTTAATCCTTGTGTTATTGTTTTCGATTTTTGGGGGTTTCGGAAAGCCGGTCTGATGCCTTTTCGTGAGCCGATTATGCGGAATTTTTTGCTTCGCAAAACCGTCGCCTTAACCCTGCTGTTTGCCCTCAAAATTTTATGTTAAAATGGATAAAGATAATCAAAGGACCGAAAATTATAGCCAGAAAAAATAAGAGGAGGTCTTGAAGGTGAAAAAGATGATCATAAACTTTTTCCTTATCTCCTTGGTCTTTACCTCTATCCCCCTTAACCTTTCATTTGGTCAGGCGAAGAACCTCTCTGTGAACCCAGAGGTGACAGTCAAGATAAGGGCCTTTGATCGGGAGTTCTTCAATGCATTTGACGTCTACTCGGCAGGGGTTGAGGAGGCCCCCACAGCGCTCCTTTTTGATCCCAAAGACGACTACCACCTTCCATGCAGGTTCTGGGAATCACCCCTCAGCGAGGAGGAGATTATATACGCCATCAGGCGTCTGGAGGATCAATACATCGATCGCACCTGGGGGCTTGCCTTTGAGCCGCGGGCCCTCAATATCGTCAACTATAAGGGGGAGGTCCTGGGGTACATCTATACGAGCATGAGCGTCATCCTGATGGATCGCAAAAAGGATGGTCAGGTAACTGTATTTCTCCCCATGCTCCAGCAATTGGATGGAGATGGAGACGAAAGGGAAACAGGCGGCAAGCCATAAGGGATTACAGGCGTCCATGAAGCGGGTCTTGGTCACTGGTGGGGCTGGTTTTATTGGTTCGCACCTCTGCCAGCGCCTCCTGCGGGAGGGGGATGGAGTTGTCTGCCTGGACAATTTCGACCCTTTTTACGACCCGGCGATAAAGAGAAGGAATATAGAGGAGATCAACTCAACCAAAGGGGACGGGGAATTTCAGTTGGTGGAGGGTGATATCAGGGACAAGGGGTTTCTGGAGGATCTGTTCAGGAGATCATCCTTTGATCTGATAATCCACCTGGCGGCCAGGGCGGGGGTGAGGCCCTCTATCCAGCATCCCATCCTCTATGAGGAGGTAAACGTCAAGGGGACGCTGAATCTCCTGGAGGTCTGTCGGGATTCCGGCGTCTTGAACCTCATCTTCGGTTCCTCCTCATCCGTCTATGGCAGAAACCGCAAGGTCCCCTTTTCCGAGGATGATAGATTGGAGGCGATGATCTCCCCTTATGCCGTGACAAAGAGGGCAGGGGAACTCTTCTGTTACGCCTACCATTGCCTCTTTGGGCTGAACGTCTTCTGTCTGAGGTTCTTCACTGTATATGGCCCCTGCCAGCGCCCTGAGATGGTCATCCACAAGTTCACCCGCCTCATCCACCAGGGGGAGAGAATCCCTGTTTACGGTGATGGTACATCGCGCCGGGATTATACCTACATCGATGATATCATTGAAGGGGTGATGGGGGCGGTGAGAAACCTGCGGGGCTATGACATCTTTAACCTGGGGGAATCCTTCACCGTCCCCTTGCGGGAGCTCATCTCCCTCTTGGAAGATGCCTTGGGCAAGGAGGCCGAGGTTGAGGAGTTACCCGAACAGCCCGGGGATGTCCCCATCACCTATGCCGATATCTCCAAGGCCCGACGCCTCCTGGGCTATGATCCCCAGGTGGGTATAGAGGAGGGGATTGAGAGGTTCGTGCGTTGGTTTAGGGATAGAGGCGGAGAGGGATCGCCTTAAAAGTTCCTATACCTGTTGGTTATGGGGAGGCGCCTGTCTTTGCCCAGGGCCCGGGGGGTGATCTTGATCCCCGGCGGGGCCTGCCGCCTTTTATATTCGTTGCGGTCCACCTTTTCGATGACATCCCTGACCACCTCTTTGGAAAAGCCAAGGCCCACTACGTCATCTGCCCCTTTGTCCTCCTCCACATAGGCCTGGAGGATGGGGTCCAATATGTTATAGGGAGGCAAGGTGTCGGTATCCTTCTGGTTGGGGCGCAGTTCAGCCGAGGGCTCCTTCTGGATGATGCGGGCAGGGATGACCTCCTTGTCCTCCTTCTTGTTCTTATAGCCCGCCAACTGAGAGACCAAGGTCTTGGGACAATCCTTTATCACTGCGAATCCCCCGGCCATATCTCCGTAGAGGGTGCAGTAGCCCGTGCTGAGCTCACTCTTGTTGCCGGTGGTCAGGACCAATGAGCCGAATCTGTTGGAGAGGGCCATGAGGATGTTTCCCCTGATCCTGGCCTGGATGTTTTCTTCCGTGGCATCCTCCTTCACCCCTTGAAAGTGGGGCCTTAAGGTCTCCAGATAGGAGTCAAAGATGGAGGAGATGGGGATCCTCAGCAACTTTATCTTCAGGTTATCGGCCAGCCTCTGGGCATCATCCAGGCTCTCCTTGGCGGTATAGAGGGAGGGCATGGCCACACCTGTGACATTATCTCTTTCCAGGGCATCGACGGCTATAGCGGCCACCAACGAGGAGTCTATCCCCCCGCTGAGTCCAATAAGCACCTCATGGAAGCCATTTTTCTGGACATAATCGCGGGTCCCCAACACCAAGGCCCGATAGACCTCCCCCAAGTTATCGTACTGGATCGGTTGGTGTTTTTCGAGGGCTGGAAGGGGATCTACCTCTTTTTTCAGCTCGGTCAGGCTCAAAGTCTTCAAGGTGATGTGGTCTGAGGGGAAGGTGAGCTTTTCCTTTCTCCTGCGGGGATCATGTAGCCTGGTCATGAAGACCATGTCCACGTCTAAATTGGCTACCAGAAAGTCCTCCTCCAAAGAATGGGCCTGGGCGATCAATTCTCCCCTTTGATCGACGATCATGCTGTTGCCGTCGAAGACCAGTTCATCTTGCCCCCCCACCATATTGACATATGCGATGACTGCCGTATTATCCATGGCCCGGGTGGAGATCATCTGTTGGCGGAACCCCCTTTTGCCAGCGTAGAAGGGGGAGGCAGAGATGTTTACCACGATCTCGGCGTCGCCGACCAAGGTCTCGGTCTTCAGGGGGTCACCGGCGTGCCATATATCCTCGCATATACTCACGCCTACCTTCACCCCCTTTAGTTCAAAGATCAGCGCCTCTTTCCCCGCCTGAAAATAGCGGTCCTCATCGAAGACGCCGTAATTGGGCAGAGAGACCTTGTGATAGATATCCACCAGTTCCCCATCGTGGATCAGGGCCGCGGCATTATAGATGTCGTCCGTTTTGTTTATAAAGCCCACCAAGACAGTGAGCCCCCTGGCGGTCTCCACTATCTTGCGCAGGACCTCTAGGTTTTGCTGGACAAATCTGGGCATGAGGAGGAGGTCCTCAGGGGGGTAGCCCGTGATGGCCAGTTCAGGAAAGGCGAGCAGATCCACCCCCATCTCTCTGGCCCTTTGGATCCCCTCTACTATCTTCTGAGCGTTTCCCTCTAGATCCCCCAATGTGGTGTTGATCTGGGCCAAGGCGATCCTTATGGTTCTCATACCCTCTCCTTCCACCCGCATATTTTTTGTATAAAATAACACAGCATCGATCATAATGTCAAGAGAATATGGCACATCTGTATCCTTGACAAAGGTGGAACTAGAAATTATTTTTTTTATTAAAGGTGAGAGCAAAGTGCCTATCTACGAGTATCAATGCACCAATTGTGGTCGGGAATTTGAGGTGATGCAGAAGATCACGGACGAACCACTACAAGAATGCAAATACTGTTCGGGGAAATTACAACGAGTCATCTCCCTCACCAATTTTCAATTGAAGGGGAGTGGCTGGTACGCCACAGATTATAAGGACAAAAAGGGCAAGAGAGAAAAAACAGCGCAAAAGAGTGAGGGGGAAAAGGACAAGAAACCCGAGGACAAAGATTAAGCCCTAGTTTACCGTGAAACTCATTCACGGTAAAATTGGGCTTTTAGGCGAGGATTTTTTAAGGTATTTCCTTTTTTTTGTGGGAAGGATTTAAGGGGTTTGTCTTTCACTAGAACCCTGGGCCCCTAGACCCCTGGAACCATATGATTTGACCCCCCGAATCCTAGAATCCTGTATTTTTCATGGGCGGGGATGAGGCAAACCCTCATGCGGGTTTGCCTATTGCCTTCCTATATTCCTTCCATAGGGCGTCTTTTTTTAGGCCGTGGTCGATAAAGTCCCAGGGGAGGATCTCCTCTTTTCTTTTTTTTCTATATACCCAAAAATCAGGGTTGATATAAGAATCTTTGAAGACAGAGGGCCAGTTCCCCTTGGCCTGAAGGGCGAGCAGAAGGAGCTCCCCCACCCTCCTATCCCCCATGGAAAGGAGGGTCTGGACATATCCCCATTTTGGCAGTTCGTGCAGCACGTGTAGGTGGGGGATTTTTTGGAGGCCCTTTTTGATGACCCTGATCTTTTCCTTTATGCTCTTTACCTCCTCGAATGGTTGCCACTGGAAGGGGGTCCATGCCTTGGGGATGAAAGGATTAATGCTGAGGGTGAGTTCCCCCACCCTCCTTCCTCCCTTTACCATTTGGTGTCTTATCCTCTTGGTCAGGGCGACGATCCCGTCTATATCCTCCCAGGTCTCAGTGGGCAGTCCGATAATGAAGTAGAGCTTTAGGTTGTTGATGCCGTGGCCAGCGAGGATCTCGACAGAACTGATGATCTCCTCCTCTGTGAACCCCTTCTCCAGCACTTTCCGCAACCTCTCAGAGCCCGTCTCAGGGGCTATGGCCACGGTTCGATGCCCACTGAGGACTAGGAGATTGGCCAGTTTGTCCGTTATGGCGTCGGCCCTGATGGAGGCGATTGATATCCTTCCCCCTTTTTCTACAATGTCTTCGCAAAGCTCTGTAAACCGGGGATGGTCCGCCAGGGCAGATCCCACCAGGCCTATCCTCCTTCCCCTTTGCAATCCCAGATCGGCCTCCCTAATCAGGGTATCCATACCTCTGTTGCGAAAGGGGAAGTAAAGGGACCTGGCAGCGCAGAACCGGCAGCTCCTGGGACAACCCCTGTTTACCTCCAGGAGGAACATCTCCTTGAATTCCGTCAGGGGGGTCAGGATGGCTGAGTGGGATGGGTAGCGGCTAGGGTCTGTGATCCATCTCCTCCTTACCCTCTCCGGGGCCTTGCCCTTTAGTGGGAAAAATTCTCCAATAAAACCATGTTGATCGTATATCGCCTGATAGAGGGTCGGGACATATACCCCCTCTGTCCCTGCTACCCCTTCCAGAAAGCCCTTCTTGCCACCCCTGCCCCCTCCTTGGAAGGCCTTTAAGAAATCGATCAAGGTCTCCTCTCCTTCCCCGATGAAGAAGAGGTCCACAAAGGGGGCTAGGGGCTCGGGGTTGAGGGAGACCGCCGCCCCTCCAGCCACGATCAGGGGGACCCTTTCATCCCTGTCCTGGGCCTTCAGCGGAATCTTGGCCAGTTGGAGGATGGATAACAAATGTAGGAAGTCATTCTCAAAGGGCAAGGAAAAGGCGATGATCTGGAATTGGGAAAGCGGCTTGCCGGACTCTAAAGAAATAAGGGGTCTGTTGCTCCTAGAATATTCCCCCCATTCCTTCCTTTCCGGAAGGAAGGCCCGCTCACAAACTACCTCTGGCAGGGAGTTTAGGTGTCGATAAAGGAGCTGGAATCCCAGATTGGACATCCCCACATGATAGTAGTTGGGGAAAATGAGGCAGATAGGGATCTTTCCCTCCCATTTCTTGATGATGGTCCCCTCTTCCTTCGCTAGGAGATGCCTATGACTGAGGACAATTCTCTTTGTCACGAGATATTAGTTTGAAGTTATGAGATCTCTTTTAGATCCATAGTCCCTTTGAGCCTGACTTCAGGGGGTAAAACCCCCTGAAACCCCCAAGAGGTTTTCCCTATTGGAACCTGGGAGCGAAGCCCTCAAGAGATGTGCCTATGGCACATCTAATCCGCCTGTTTCCGCATAAAGGTGGGGATGTCGTATCTCTCTTCCTCTTCGGGAAAGGGTTCCTCGGCCTTGTGGAAGCGGAAACCAGAGAATTCATCTATGACCTTTCCCCTCCTTAGGAAGGTTGGGATCTCCATGTCCTCCATAGACTCACCAGGGATCACTTTCAGACTGCGGAGCCTCTCCCTCTTTTTCTCCTCTTCGCCGAGGCCGGTGGCGATCACCGTTACCCTGATCTCATCCTTCATCCTTTCATCTACTACCGCCCCAAAGATGATGTTTGCCTCCTCATGGGTCTCTTTTTGGATGAGGGTGGAGGCCTCGCTTACCTCATGGAGGGTTAGGTCCGCCCCCCCAGTGATGTTGATCAAGACCCCCTTCGCCCCATGGATGGAGATGTCCTCCAACAAGGGGCTGGATATGGCCTTCTGTGCCGCCTCCATGGCGCGGTTTTCTCCCGATGTAACCCCCATGCCCATGATGGCCATTCCCATCTCCGACATCGCGGTCTTGACATCGGCGAAGTCGAGATTGATCAATCCGGGGACTATGACGAGGTCTGAGATCCCCTTGGCCGCCTGGTAGAGGACCTCGTCCGCCTTCCTAAAGGCCTCAAGCAAGGGCATGCTCTTGCCACTGATGGCGAGTAACCGCTGGTTGGGGATGGTGATGAGGGTGTCGGCAAATCCTTTTAACTCATACCACCCCTCCTCCGCCTGGCGATGCCTCTTGCGCCCCTCGAAAAGGAAGGGTTTGGTGACGATGGCCACACTCAAGGCCCCCAATTCCTTGGCGATGTTGGCCACAATAGGGGCCCCTCCAGTACCTGTCCCCCCTCCCAACCCGGCGGTGATAAAGACCATGTCCGCTCCTCCCAAGGCCTCTTTGATCTGGTCCACGCTCTCCATGGTGGCCCTCCTGCCGATCTCGGGGTCAGCACCTGCGCCTCTGCCCCCTGTAAGCCTCTCCCCCAGTTGGATCTTCAGGGGGGCCTGGCAGACCTTCAGGGCTTGGGCATCGGTGTTGGCGCAGATGAAATCGACCCCCTCTAATTCAAGATCGATCATGGTGTTTACCGCATTACAGCCACCTCCACCAATACCTATTACCTTTATCCTTGCCCCCAATTTTTGGTTTTCCTCTAGCTCAAACATCTCTAAGACCTCCTTTATAAATCCCCTTGCAGGGAAATCGTTGGCCATTTCCTCCAGTTCGATCATCTCCAGTCTCCTTTGTCTAGAAAAACTCCTTAAACCAACCCTTCATCCTACGGGTGACCTTATCAAAGATATTCTCCTCACCAGGTGAGAAACCCTCACCTATGCGTCCCCTCTTCCCATATAAGACGAGCCCTACTGCGGTAGTGTAGATGGGATTCTTGACAATGTCCGTAAGCCCCCCCACATCCCTGGGATAGCCCCTGCGTACGGGGAGGCTGAAGATCTGTTCCGCCAGCTCCGTCACCCCTTCCAGGAGGGCAGATCCTCCGGTGAGGACAATTCCTGAGGCGATGAGGTTTTCATATCCAGAGGTGATGACCTCCCTCTGCACCAAGGATAAGGTCTCTTCCACCCGGGGTTCTATAATCTCCGCTAGGGTCTGTCTGGAGATGACCCTAGCCTTCCTTTCGCCCACAGCAGGGACCTCCACCTTTTCCTCCTTTCCCACGAGAGAGATCAGGGCACATCCGTGTTTTTTCTTGATCTTCTCCGCCTCTTCGATGGGGGTCCTGAGGCCAATGGCGATGTCGCCGGTGATATGGTCGCCGGCCAGAGACATGACCGATGTATGTTTTATGCTTCCTTGGTGGAAGATGGCGATGTCAGTGGTCCCACCTCCGATGTCCACCAGTGCCACACCCAGCTCCTCTTCCTCAGGGGTGAGGGCCGCTTCACTGGAGCCCAGTTGCTGTAAGATGATGTCGTTGACCTCCAACCCTGCCCTGTTGGCGCACTTGATGATGTTTTGCGCCGAGGTGACTGCCCCTGTGACGATATGGACTTTGACTTCCAACCTGACCCCGCTCATCCCTAGGGGGTCCTTGATCCCATTTTGGCCGTCTACGATGTACTCTTGGGGCAAAATATGGATAACCTCCCGGTCCATGGGGATGGCGATGGCACTGGCGGCATCGATGACCCTTCTGATGTCCCCTTCGGTCACCTCACGGCTCTTTACTGCGACGATCCCATGGCTGTTAAACCCCTTGATATGTCCCCCAGCAATCCCGGTATAGACAGATGTGATCTCACAACCGGCCATCAGTTCCGCTTCCTCTACTGCCCTCCTTATCGATTGCACCGTGCTCTCGATATTGACCACCACCCCTTTCCTGAGACCATGCGATGGATGCGTACCTATCCCGATGACATCTACACCCTTGCCAGAAGGTACACCCACGATGGCGCAGATCTTGGTCGTCCCGATGTCCAACCCCACGATGAACTCTTCCTTTCTACTCATCCTCTCACCCCCTTTCCGCCAGCCCGACCACGATGCGGTCGTTGCACTCACACAGTATATATTTCACAGGGAGGTGTCTCGTTATCATCCTCTTCCAGACCTCCTCCAATCTCCTTAGCTTGAGTCCTATGTCCCCCCGACCTAGATTGATCATCACCCCCCTTTTCGCCGTAAAGATGGTCAACTCGCCGATCTCATTCAGATGGATCTCGGATACTCCCTCCTGGGTGAGATGAGGGTAGTTTCGCACCTCCCTTAAAAACCCCAAGGCCTCCTGGATCAACTCTTCCCCTTCACCCTTCTTCCACCCCTGATCCTCCCATCCGGTCAGGACAGGGTAGTCTAAGGTCTCACCAGGGGAGGGCTCCTTAAAGGGGGTGCCATCCTCATCCACGTACCAAAGCCTCCCTATGTGGATCAAGGCCGCTGGCCTCCTCTCCACTATTCGCAACGACAACTTGTCCGGCAGGATCCTGCGCACCTCGCAGGACCTGACCCATGGAAGAGATTCTACCCTTTGGGCTATCTCCTTGAGATCGAGTTTGAGGATAGGGGCTTGGGGTGGAATAGAGGCGGCATCCAAGATCTGCTGGCGGTCCATGCGCTGGCATTCCCTCACCTCGATCTTCTCCACCCATAGAGGGGGGGTAAGCAGCAGCCGAGAACCCCTTTCCAAACCCCAGAGGGAGCCGATGAGGGCAACCCCTATCCCCCAGATTAACAACTTTCCCCCTCCTTTCATCTCTCTCCTGCCTCGATCTTCAAAGAGGCCTCCTCCAAAATGATCTGCACCAGTTGGGGAAAGGATATCCCATTGTGGGCCGCCGCCTTGGGCACAAGGCTGGTCTCTGTCATCCCTGGCAAGGTGTTGACCTCTGTAATAAAGACCTCTCCTCCTTCACTCAGGAAGAGATCCACCCTGGCACAGCCGCTACATCCCAGGACATGATAGGCCTTCAGGCTTACTCTTTGTACCTCCTGTTGCTCTTGCTCGGCGATCCTAGCGGGGATTATGTATTCCGTTATCCCAGGGGTGTATTTCGCTTGGTAGTCATAGAAACCGTCTTTGGGGGCGATCTCGACGACCGGGAGGGGCTCCCCTTTGAGGATCCCTACAGTGAGCTCCTTTCCCACTATGAACCGCTCGATGAGGATCTGTTGATCATAGCGTCTTGCGCGGCGCAGGGCCTCCTCCAACCCCTTTTTGTCCTCCGCTATAGTTACCCCAATGGTCGACCCCTCCGAGGCCGGTTTGACTACCCAGGGATGAGGGAAGGGTAATTCCTCTGGTTCCTCCTCCTGAGGGGTGACGAACTCCGGGGTGGGGATACCATGATAGAGGAAGATCTCTTTGGCCTTGATCTTGTTCATGGCCAAGGCACTGGCCAACACCCCGGATCCGGTGTAGGGGATCCGCAACAGTTCGAGGAGCCCCTGAACAGTTCCATCCTCACCCCAACGGCCGTGCAGGGCGATGAAGGCCACATCTATACCCTCCTCCAGGAGGCGTTTTACGATATCGAAGGAGACCTCAATCCCCACCGTGTTATATCCCTGTTTTTGCAGGGCATTAAGTACCGCTGTGCCGGTCTTCAAAGATATCTCCCGCTCATGAGAGACCCCCCCCATCAACACTCCGATGCGTTTATCCCACCACACCCGGTTCACCTATGATCACCACCTCCAATTCAAGCCTTACTCCCCTTTCTCGATATACCCTCTCCTTTATCAAATCGATCAACCTCAAAACATCCCGTGCCCGGGCTGCCCCCAGGTTGACGATGAAGTTTGCGTGCATGGGAGAGACCATTGCATCCCCCAGGCGGAATCCCTTTAATCCCACCCCTTCGATCAACTTCCCAGCCGATATCCCCTGGGGATTTTTAAAGATCGAACCGGCGCTGGGGAGGGAGAGGGGCTGAGTTCCCCTCCTCCTTCGCAGGAAGTCCTCCATTTCTTCCATGATCTCTTCCCTTTTTCCCATTTGCAGGGAGAATTCCCCCTGGAGGATTATGTCTTCTGGGGACAGGCCGACACTTCTGTAACCAAAACTTACTTCCCATCTTTTCAGCCGCCTGATCTGCCCCAGATGGTCCATTACCATCAGGGAGGATATTAGATCCCCCATCTCCACACCACCGCTGCCGGCGTTCATCCTTATCCCTCCCCCTACTGTACCAGGGATACCGGCCAAAGGCTCTAGATTGCTGAGGGCGTTCTCCGCACAAAAATGGAGCAGTTGAGAAAGTCCCACCCCACCCTCTGCCGTGATCTTTGCCCCCTCCTTTTTTATCTCTGTGAACCCTTGGGAGAGGCTTATCAGGGGTTCTCGCACCTCGCTGTCCGATACCAGTAGGTTGGTCCCGTTGCCGAGCAGTAGGTATCTTACCCCTTCTCGTTGAAAGAGGGTTATCAACACCTGCAGGTCCTCCAGATCTCGGGGGAAGAGGATGAGGTCCGCTGGTCCCCCAATCCTGAAGGAAGTGATCTCTCTCATGGGGACCTGTCGTCGGACATCCCCCCTGAACCCCTCTTTTCTGATCCTCTCCTCCAGGACTCCGTTGGTCATTTAGACCTCTTCCTCAAGGTCTCCACTATGGTCTCTGATACCTCCCAGACGTTCCCCGCCCCCAAGGTGATGACGATATCTCCAGGTCCCAAGACCTGCAGGACCTCTTCAGCCAACATCTCTCTATCGGGGATGTAATGGACCTTCGTATGACCTTCTTTCCTAATTCCTTCAAAGAGGACCTCGGCACTCACCCCTGGGATAGGGTCCTCTCCCGCCGGGTAGATGTCCGTGATGAAGACGATGTCGGCCTGCGGGAAGCAGCAGAGGAAGTCACCGAAGAGATCCCTTGTCCTGGTATATCTGTGGGGTTGGAAAACGGCCACAATCCGCCTCTTGCCCAGTGCCTTTGCCGCCGCCAAGGTGGCCCTGATCTCTACGGGATGATGGGCATAGTCGTCTATGACCGTGATCCCGGCATATTCCCCCTTTAGTTGAAACCTCCTCTGGATCCCTGGAAAGCCTTCTAAGGCCTCTTGAATGATGGGGAATTCTATCTCTAACTCTACCCCACAGGCAATGGCAGCCAAGGTATTATATACGTTGTGGATCCCGGGCATCCTGAGCATCACCTTTCCCAGGGGTCGATCCTGCCAGTAGGCATGGAAGTCGATCCCCCATCCGCGGGCGGCAATCCCCTCCCCCCGCAGGTTGGCCTCACGGCTGAGGCCATAGGTAATATACCTCTTTTCCACATAAGGGATCAGGGCCTGGATGTTTTCGTGGTCGAGACAAAGTATGGAACTCCCATAAAAGGGGATCTTGTTGACGAATTCCAAGAAGGTCCTCTTGAGGTGCTCTATGTCACCATAGTAGTCCAGGTGTTCAGGATCTATATTGGTGACGATGGCGATGGTGGGGGACAACTTGAGGAAGGTGCCGTCGCTTTCATCGGCCTCAGCCACCAGAAATTCCCCCTCCCCGAGCTTGGCGTTGCTCCCCAAGCTGTTTAGCCTCCCCCCAATCACCATGGTGGGGTCCAACCCTCCATGGGCCAAAACGGTGGCTATCATGGAGGTGGTGGTGGTTTTGCCGTGTGTACCAGCCACGGCGATGCCGTACTTCATCCTCATCAACTCCGCCAACATCTCGGCGCGCGGGATCACGGGGATCATTTTCGCCTTTGCCTCCTGAACCTCTGGGTTGTCCCCTTTGATGGCCGAGGAGATCACCACCACATCGGCCCCTTCCACATTCTCCCTACGATGGGTATAGACTATCCTGGACCCCAACTGACTCAGACGCCTTGTGATCTCCGTCTGCCTCAAATCCGATCCCGTTATCCTGTAGCCGAGGTTGAGGAGGACCTCAGCTATCCCACTCATCCCTATCCCACCAATCCCCACGAGGTGCACCTGGTGGATCTTCCTCCTGTACACTGTTTCCCCTTAGTTCAGGCCCAGCAACCAGTAGCACTCATCCACGATCAGGGCCGCAGCTTCAGGTCGCCCCAAGGCAGCAGCCCGCCTCTCCATCTCCTCCAATTCCCTTCGGCTATGATAAAGGGAGAGGATCTCCAGGGCCAGCCTCTCCCCTGCAAGATCATCTTCCAAGATCATCCTCCCTGCACCCTCCTTCACTAAGGCCTGGGCGTTTTTGCGCTGATGATCGTCAGTGGCATAGGGGTAGGGTATCAAGAGGGAGGCCCTCCCCCACACACATAGCTCGGCCAAGGTGGTGGCCCCGGCCCTACAGACCACCAGGTGGGCCTTCCGATAACAAGCGGCCATCTCCTCGATAAAGGGGCGGACAGAGGCATTAAATCCCCTCCCCTCATATTCCTTTTTCACCCATAGCTGGTCCCCTTCTCCGGTTTGATGGATGATGCTCAGATACCCTTTGATTTTCTCCAAAAATTTCAAGCTATCTATCATTGCCCTGTTGACGGTGCTGGCCCCTTGGCTGCCCCCAAGGATGAGGAGGGTGAAGCCCTTTCCCTCTCTTTTCTCCCCCCTCCCCTTTAGGACCCCTCTGCGCAGGGGATTCCCCGTCACCCTCACCTTCTCAGGGGGAAAGAACCTTGCCCCCTCCGCCCAGGAGAGAAATACCCGCTGGGAGAACTTTGAGGCCACCCGGTTAGTAAACCCAGGGTGGACATTTTGTTCCTGGATCACCCTCTTTATCCCAAGCAGGTAGGCGGCGAGCAGCACAGGTCCAGATGAGTATCCCCCCAGACCGATGACCAATTGGGGTGAGATCCTGCGCAAAAGCCCTATGGACCACAATATCCCCCACAAAAGGGTGGCAAGCCCAGCGGTCTTCCCCCACCAACCCCTCCCCTTCAAGGGGGCAGAGGGAACAGTCCTGAGTTCAAACCCCCATTTGGGCAGGATCTTCCTCTCTAATCCTCTCTCTGTCCCGATGAAGACAACCTCCCACCCCTCCTTCTTACGGACAAACTCCTCAGCCAGGGCTATGCCAGGGAAAAGGTGCCCTCCTGTGCCCCCTCCGGTGATGACCACCTTCGCCTTCATTCCCTCCCCCCTTTGGCCGAGATGTTCAACAATATCCCTATTCCCAAGAGGTTCACCACCAAGGAGGTCCCCCCATAGCTGATAAAGGGGAGGGTGAGACCTTTGGTGGGCAAAAGCCCCAGCACCACTCCCATATTGATAATCACCTGCAGGGCGATCATGGAGGTGATCCCCATGGCCAGATGGGCGCCAAAGGTATCCCCTGCCCTGAGGGCGATCTTTACACCTCGCCAGATCAGGAGGGCAAAGAGGATGATGATGCCCATTATCCCGAAAAAGCCCACTTCCTCCCCCAAGATGGCGAAGATGAAATCGGTATGGGCAGCGGGGAGAAAGAAAAGCTTCTGCCTTCCATCCCCGAGCCCCACCCCCCACAACCCTCCCGAACCTAAGGCCACAAAGGACTGAATGATCTGGAATCCCATACCTTGCACGTCCTCCCAGGGGTGAAGGAAGGCCATGATCCTGCGATGGCTGTACTGGAAGTGGGTAATAAAGAAGTACAGCCCCGGGGCGGCGAACAAGGGGGCTGTTAAAAGGTAAGAAAGCTTCGTCCCCCCTATGAAGAGTAGGACCATGGTCAATATCCCCATGAAGATGGCCGTGCCCATGTCTGGTTCCATGACCACCAAGAGGATCATTATCCCGGAGATGACGATGACGGGGAGAAATCCCAGGAAGAACTTTTTGATCTTGTCCTCCTTTTTGGCCAGTGAATAGGCAACAAAGATTACCAAGGCCAGCTTCCCCAGCTCAGATGGTTGAAAGGTAAACCAGGGGGTCCTCAGCCACCTTCTCGCTAAGCCCACCTTGAGGCCTAAACCGAATTCGGGGATCAAGACCAGGACCAAAAGGAGGATGTTAAGGGCAAGGATGGGATAGGTCCACACACTTAGTTTCCGATAATCGATCTGCATGGCCGTCAGCATGGCTAGCAGGCCGAGCAGCGAGAAGAGGACCTGCCTTTTCAAGAAGTTGAAACCATCGTGATAGGTGATCTCCGCCACTACGGCGCTGGAGCTATAGACCATTATCCATCCAATAGCCAACAATGTCAGGACAATAAAGATGAGGGTATGGTCATATCTCTTTTTCATCCCCATTTCCTTGCTAAGCCAAGGACGATCTCCTTAAAGGTCCTACCTCTCTCCCTATAGTCCTGGAACATGTCAAAACTGGAGCATGCTGGTGAGAGCAGGACCACATCTCCCTCGCGGGTCATCTCACAGGCCAACCCCACCCCTTCCTCCATCTCTTTCGCCAGATAGGTGGGAACCAAGCCCCCTAAGGCCTTCTCCATCCGCTCCTTCGCCTCACCCATAAGTATCAAGGCCTTCACCCTCTCTTTTATGGCCCCCCTCAATGGGGAGTAGTCCCCCCCTTTATCCCTCCCACCTGCCAGCAGTATGATCGGTCGCTCAAAGCTCATCAGGGCCCTAAGGGTGGAAGTTACATTGGTGGCCTTTGAGTCGTTGTAGAAACTCACCCCCCTCCATTCCCCCACCAGCTCAAGGCGATGTTCGAGGCCTGCGAAGGACTCCAGGGATTCCTGTATTGCCTCCCGTGGTACACCGCATATCTTGACCGCCCCAATGGCAGCCATGATGTTCTCGACATTGTGCATCCCCATGATCTTCAAGCGTTCCAGGGAGAACCTTTCCTCGTCCCTTTCCCCTTTATAGATGAGGACCCCCTCGGCCTCCAACCATACCCCCTTTCCCCCTGCCCCCCTTATGCCAAAGGGGAGCAATTGAGCACTTATCTGAGGCATAAGGATTCTCACGGCTGCATCATCATTGTTGACCACCGCCCAGTCTCCTGGCCCTTGATTGAGGAAGATCTTCCTTTTGGCCTCTGCATAAGAGGAGAAGGTGGGGTGGCGGTCAAGATGGTCTTCGCCCAGGTTGAGCAGGAGGGCAATCCATGGCCTGAATGAACATATCGCCTCCAGTTGGAAGCTGCTGATCTCAGCGACGATGTAGTCCGCCTCCCCCCTTTGCAGGAGATACTCCGACAAGGGTGTCCCGATATTACCCCCTACAAATACCTTTTTCCCCCAGTGGGAGAGGATATGGCCAATGAGGGAGGTGGTGGTACTTTTCCCATTGGTCCCTGTGACCGCTATCAGCGGTGGGCGCAGATACCAAGAGGCGAGCTCAATCTCACTCACGATGGGGATCCCCTTTAACCTCGCCCCCTCCAAAGGGGGAATGGATGGATCCACCCCAGGGCTGAGGATGATCAAATCTCCTCTGAGAAAGGTCTGCGGGGAGTGTCCTGCCAACTCCACCTCCACCCCCAAGGAGCGAAGTCTATAGGGGGAGGCCCCCAATTCGTCCTCGGTCTTCATCTCGGTCACGATGACCTCTGCCCCTATCTTGGAGACAAACTCCGCTGCCGCCATACCTGTCCTGGCCATCCCCGCCACCACTACCCTCTTTCCCCTGAGCCCTTTTTTAAGGTCCTCTATCTTCGTCTTGGCCTTCATCTCAACTTTAAGGTGCTTATGGCCATAAGCCCCAGGATGATGGCAACTATCCAGAAGCGCACGATGATCTTTGGTTCGGCCCACCCCTTTAATTCGAAGTGATGGTGGAGGGGGGCCATCATGAAGACCCGTTTCCTTTTGAGTTTGAAGACCCCTACCTGGATGATCACCGAGAGGGCCTCGATGACGAATATCCCTCCCACGATGGCCAATAAGATCTCCTGCTTGGAGATGACGGCCACCATCCCCAAGGCCCCCCCCAGGGAAAGGGACCCTATGTCCCCCATAAAGACCTGAGCGGGATAGGCATTGAACCATAAGAACCCCAATCCCGCCCCCACAATGGCCCCACAGAATATACTCAGTTCCCCGCACCCGCGGACAAAGGGGATCTGGAGGTAGTGAGCGAACTCATGGTGTCCTGCCAGATAGGTGAACAGCGCAAAGGTGCCTGCCGTGATCATTACTGGTCCCATCGCCAATCCATCCAGTCCGTCGGTGAGGTTTACGGCATTGGAGGTTCCCACAAGGACAAGGATGATGAGGAGGAGATAAAGAACACCCAAATCGGGACGGAGATTTTTAAAGAAGGGAAAGGTCAATTGGGGGACAAAGTCTGGAAAGGTAAACATGATGCCCCCACACACCAAGGCGATGGCGGCTTGAAAGGCCATCTTCCATCGGCCGGAGACCCCTTTCCCACCCTTTACCTTTTTATAGTCGTCCATGAACCCGAGCAGGCCAAAGGTGGCGGTGGTGAACAGGATCAGCCATACATAGGGGTTTTTCAGGTTACTCCACAACAAGGTGGATCCGATAACGGCAATGATGATCAGGCCCCCTCCCATGGTCGGGGTCCCCTCCTTCTCCTGGTGCCTGGAGGGGACATCTTCCCTCACCCTCTGCCCGACATGGAGTTCCCTGAGCTTCTTGATGAGCCATGGCCCCAGGACGAGGCTGATAAGGAGGGAGGTGATGGTGGCCGAGATAGTCCGGAAGGAGATGTACTTCAGGACATTGAAGATGATATGCGTGGTATAAAGGGGGTAAAGGAGGTGATAGATCATAATTTTTCCCTCAGGCCTTCAATGACTCTTTCCATCTTCATTATTCGCGAACCCTTGATTAACACCCAATCCCCGTCCCTCAAGGACCGGGCGAGATGATGACTCAGGTCTTGGTGGTCTTTACCTATAAAGATGGCTTTGGGGTCCATCCCCGCCTCCGTCGCCCCTTGGGCCACATAAGGGGCGAACTCCCCCAGGAGAAAGAGGAGTTCTACCCCCTTTCCTTTCACCCAGCTGCCGGTCTCCCTATGTGCCTGCTGTGCGTATTCTCCCAACTCCCACATGTCCCCAAGGACAGCGATCTTTCTCCCCCCCTTTACTTCCTCTAGGGTGCACAGGGCGTACTCCATTGATTTGGGGTTGGCGTTATAAACGTCGTTGATGATCTTTATGCCCTGCCCCATAATGATCAGTTCCATCCTCATGGGCGGGGGTTGGAACGTCTCTAATCCCCTTTTGGTCTTCTCCAGTTCCACCCCCAGGTGAGAGACAGTTGCAGATGCTGCCAGTGCATTGTATACCTGGTGCCTTCCCATGAGCCTTAAGGAGATGGAGGTCTTCCCCATGGGTCCGTTTAACTGGAAAAAGACCCCTCCGTCTCCCCTCCTGCTTATATCGGTCGCCACCCAGTCAGCGGGGTTCTTTATCCCAAAGGATGTCTTGTCTCCCCTGAACCCCTTGCTTAACTCCATCACCCTGGGATCATCGGCATTGAGTATGAGTCTCCCCCTTTGTCCCATGACCTCTAGGAGCTCTCCTTTGGCCTCCATCACCCCTCTTAGAGACCCCAATCCCTCCAAATGGACAGGGCTGATGTTGGTCAATATCCCCAAATCAGGTTTTGCTATTTGGGCCAGCCTTCGTATCTCCCCTTTACGGTTCATCCCCATCTCCAGGACCGCCACTTGGTCCTGGGAGTTCATTTTCAACAAGGAGAGGGGGAGCCCAATGAGGTTGTTAAAATTTCCTGGATTCTTTAATACCTTGTAGCTTTTCCCCAGGATCCAGGCCAACATCTCTTTCGTGGTGGTCTTGCCATTGCTCCCTGTAATGGCCACGAGGGGAATTGGGTGTCTTCTCCGCCAAAAGTCGGCCAAATCCCCCAGTGCCTGGAGGGTATCCGGCACCTTTATCACAGGGATGGTCTCTTCCAGGATCCCTTGGATCTGCCTCTCCACCACCACCCCCCTTCCCCCCCTCTTTACTGCCTCAGAAATAAATTGATGCCCGTCGAATTTCTCCCCTTTCAGTGCGAAGAAGAGTTCCCCCGGTTTGATGGATCTGGAGTCGGTACAGACACCGGCAAAGGAGGTGTGTAGGCCCCCCTGTACCAGGACTCCTTTGCTGGCCTCCAAGATCGCCTTCACTGAGAGCATGTCGTCCTCCAAAGGGGTCAGGTCTTGCTTTTTGCTATCTTTATGTTAAACCTCGCTAACACTTTTTAAGAGGAGCAAAAAGCAAGACCTGACCCCTTCCCTATGCCCTCCTACCTTT
Organism: Deltaproteobacteria bacterium; assembly: GCA_019308925.1. Taxonomy (NCBI): domain Bacteria; kingdom Pseudomonadati; phylum Myxococcota; class Myxococcia; species Deltaproteobacteria bacterium. The sequence continues at coordinate 17,566 of JAFDHG010000034.1, read as the reverse complement.
TTTCTTCAAGGCCCTTTGCGCCTCCTCGCGATCGTCAAAGGGTAATTTCTCCTCCCCCATAATTTGGTAATTTTCGTGCCCCTTGCCAGTGATGAGCACCAAATCCTGAGGGCCGGCCAGGGAGATGGCCTTGTTGATGGCCTCCCTTCTGTCAGGGATGACTAGATAGCGATGGGCAGAGGCTCTCCTGGCCCCTTTCTCTATCTCCTCGATGATCTTGAGGGGATCTTCGGTGCGTGGGTTGTCGGAGGTGATGATGGCCAGATCCGCACATTCCACAGCAATTCTCCCCATAAGGGGCCTCTTGCTCCTATCCCTGTCCCCACCGCAACCAAAGACGACTAGCAACCTCCTCCTTACAAGTCTTTTCATCCCCTTTATGGTCTTCTCTAAGGCGTCAGGGGTATGGGCATAGTCGACGAGTACCCACGGTCTCCCGTCTCCGACCCTCTCCATCCTCCCTGGTACCCGGGAGAACCCCTCTATCCCCCCCTGTATGGTCTCCGGGGGAATCCCCAGGCAGATCCCCACCGCGGTTGCCGCCATGATGTTGGATAGGTTGTATTCACCAATGAGGGAAGTCTTTATCTCCAATGGTCCCGCAGGGGTAGAAAGGGCGGCCTTTATCCCCTTCAGCGAGACCTCTTTGCGTGACACTCTTACCTCCCCTTGGTCAAGGCCATAGGTCATCACCCCTAGGGGGCGGAGTTCCCTCTTAAGCTCTCTCAGCAAAGGGTCATCCAGATTGATGATGGCCCAGGGGTCCTTCTCCGCCTCAACCAAGATCTCTTGAAAGAAGCGTTTTTTGGCGGCGAAATATCTATTCATGTCCTCATGATAGTCCAGGTGCTCTGGGCTGAGGTTGGTGAAGACCCCAATATCAAAATGGCACCCCCTCACCCTCTCCTGATCCAGGGCATGGGAGGAGACCTCTATCACCACATACTCTGTTCCGCCCGTAATCATTTCACGCAACAATCGTTGCAGGTCATAGGACTGGGGGGTAGTGGTAGGAGCAGGGAGCTCTTTCCCTCCAAACCTGTAGCTTATGGTTCCAATAGACCCCGTCCTCTTCCTCGCCCTTTTGAGGATCGACTCTACCAGATAGGAGGTGGTGGTCTTTCCGTTGGTTCCCGTTATCCCCACCAGTTTTATCTCCTGAGAGGGGTGGGAGAAAAATTCCGCCGAGATCAGGGCCAGGGCCTTTCTGGTATCCGCTACTAATACTAAGGGGACGTCGATAGGGTGTGGGGGAATTCTCTCCACGATGATGGCCCTTGCCCCCCTTTTAGCAACCTCCTCTACGAAATGATGTCCGTCACTCTTTGTACCCCTAATAGCTACAAAGAGATCCCCTTCTTTTACCCGATTGCTGTGGTAAGAGATATCCATAATATCCAGCTCTGTTTTGCCTCTCGACTCTATCACGTCCAATGAACGGATCAGCTTGGCCAACTGCATGATTTTCCCCTCATTTGGTGGGGGCGAATCTCAGAAAGACCTCCTCCCCTTCTTTCAAGGGGGCCCCTGGATTCGGCCTTTGGCCCATCAATATTCCGCTTCCCACCAATCTGATCCTCACCTTTTCCCTTTCCAATCTTGCCAAGGCCTTTCTCATACAGAGGCCGCGTAGATTGGGCATCAGGTGATGGGGAAACTTCTTCTCTTTTTTGTCCTTCAGTTCTTTAGGGAGGTTGACCTTCACCAAATTTACCCCCTTGTCCAAACCCCCTTCTTTGGGGGGGACACCCATATAGCGCATGAGTTCTTCGGCAATCCTCTTAAAGATGGGTGCTGCCACCACCCCCCCGTAAGAGGATTTGGTTGGTTCGTCCAAGACCACCAGGATGGCCGCCCTAGGATCATCAGCAGGTATGAACCCCATAAAGGAGGCGATGATCTTGTCTTCTGAATATCCACCTTTGACGCGATCGGCCTTTTGGGAGGTACCGGTCTTGCCCGCCACCTCATAACCTGGCAGATGGGCCAAGGCCCCCGTCCCTCCTCTCCTCGTCACACCCTTTAAGACGGAGGTGACCCAGTGACATGTACCCTCTGAAAGGACCCTCCTCCTCACCTCGGGGAAGAATTCTACCACCACCCTTCCCCTCTTGTCGGTTATCCTCTCCACGAGATAAGGCCTCAGCAAATTTCCACCATTGGCAATGCAGCTGAGGGCAGTGGTCAGTTGGAGGGCCGTAACCGATACCCCCTGTCCAAAGGAGATATTGCGATCCCCGTCTTTTCATTGAATCCAAAGGCACCCAAATAGTGGTAGAACTTCTTGGCCCCCAAGCGTTCTCCCACCTTACTGGCACCTATGTTGCTGGAGACCTTTATTATGTTCCGCAACGTCAACCATCCATGGCGTTTCATATCGTGGATGGTACTTCCCCCTATTTTATAGACTCCATTTTCACAAAAGAATATATCGTCCTCCTTTACTATTTCTTCCTTTAAAGCGGCGGCCAGGAGAAAGACCTTGAGGAGGGAACCAGGTTCAAATGGGTCGGTGACGATGCAATTCCGCCACCTATCTGGGCTATACTCTCCAAATAGGTTGGGGTTAAAGGAAGGCTGGACCGCCATAGCCAGAATCTTCCCAGTAAAGGGTTCCATAACCACCACCATCCCCCCACGGGCCTTCAAGTCCATGACCCCTTGCCTCAATTCCTTTTCCACCACATATTGAACGCGCAGGTCGAGGGTAAGATGGATATCATAAGGAGATTTCAGTCCTTTCTCCAGCGCCGGGATGTATATCCATCTTCCCAGGGCATCCCTGTCCAATACCACATATTTATCCAAGGTCTTCAGGTACCTATCATACACCCTTTCCAGCCCTTCTAACCCTTGGGAATCCATCCCTGCAAAACCGATTATGTGGGCCCCCAGCTCGGAGTTGGGGTAGAACCTCCTACTTTCGGGGATGAAACCCACCCCTTTGAACCCTAAGGCCTCGATCTTCTCCTGTTGGGTAGGGGTTATCTTTCTCTGCAACCAGACGAACGATTTGGGGCTCGACAATAGCCTGCGGATTTTGCGGGCATCGATGGCAAGGATAGGTGCAAATTTGGCAGCAACCTTATCCTTATCCCTTATCTTTGCGGGTTGTGCATAGAGGGAGTTGACCATAATGCTCACCGCCAACTCCCTCCCCCTAGCGTCATAGATGGTCCCCCGGTGGGGGGCCAAACTGATTCTTCTACAATAATATTGGTGATGGGCCAACTTGAGGGATTTGTTCCTCTCTAAGACCTGCAGCTGATAGGCGCGCACGGCTATCAGGCCAAAGCAGAGGATAAAGACTATAAAAACCAGGAACAACCGAATCTTAAAATAATATTTGGCCCGATCTTTCATCTTATTATTATAAGCTGATCTTTGCGGGGGAGATCCATCCCCAGTTTTTCTCTGGCCTCCCTTTCCACCTGTTGTGCTGAGCGCAGGGTGGCGATCTCCAACTTTAATTCATTGTGGGCGATGATGGCCGCCTCTTTCTCATTTAATGCCGAGGAGATTTCATATCCGAACTGTACCACCTGGACCCTCGTCCAGACATAAAAGATGATGCTCAAGATGAGGAGGAGAAAGAGACCTGACAGCATGATAGAAGGTCCTTGGGTCTTCACCCTTACCCTTGAGGAAACCCTCTGTTTCTGTAAAACTTTGGTTTCATCGATGGGGTGAACAGAAACAGTGGAGTTGCCCATAGTACACCCCTTTTTTTATACCCTCTCTGCCACCCTTAGCTTTGCGCTTCGCGCCTGGGGATTACTCCCCATCTCCTCTGGAGGGGGAGTGAGAGGTTTTTTGGTGATTATCTGCAAGACCTTCTCTCTCCCCCCGCAGACGCACTGCGGGAAGGTAGGGGGGCAGATGCAGGTGCTTTCCATCCTTTTGAGGCCTTCCTTGACTATCCTGTCTTCCAAAGAATGAAAGGATATCACACAGATCCTCCCCCCTCTTTTTAGCAGGAGGGGGGCTTCTTTGAGGACCTCCTCTATCTTCTTTAGCTCCTCGTTTACTGCTATCCTTAGGGCCAAAAAGGTCTTGGTCGCTGGGTGTACCCTGCGGGGACGATACTGTTTCGGAATGGCTTGAGAGGCAATCTCCGCTAATTCCGTGGTGGTCTGGATGCTGCTCTGGCGCCTCTTTTCTCCTATGGCCTTGGCTATCCTCTTGGCCCATCTCTCTTCGCCATATCTTTTCAAGATCTCCTCTATCTCCTCCAGGGAGAAATGGTTGACTATGTTATAGGCCGTCAACTTCCTCCTTTTGTCCATCCTCATGTCCAGGAGGCCATCTTTTTGAAAACTGAAGCCCCGCCTCTCTTCTTTAAAGTGAAAGGTGGATACCCCTAGGTCGAAGAGGAGGCCGTCGACCGTCTTTATCCCCATCCCTCGCAGGATGTGCGGGAGATGAACAAAGTCATCGTGGATCAAGGTCACCCTTTCGGAATACTCCACTAACCGCTTTCTCGCCTTCTCAAGGATCTCTTCATCCCAATCGATCCCGATAACCCTACTCTGCTGCGAGGCCCGCAAGATATCCAGGGCGTGTCCCCCTTCTCCTACAGTGGCATCGACGAATGTCCCTCCCCCTGAGCATTTTAGGTATTTGATCACCTCCTTTGTCAAGACGGGGGTATGGAGATATTCCCTCAAAGCCCCATCCACTCGGCCATACTCTCGCTTATTTCATCAAAGGTCTCTTTATATCTTTCAACTTCTTCCTCCCAGACACCCTTGTCCCATATCTCGAAACCCCTCATCACACCCACAAAGACGATCTCCTTTTTTAAGTGAGCATGGTCGCGAAATTGGGAGGGGATAAGGATCCTCCCATGGTCATCGATGGCACACTCTATGGCCCCAGAATAAAAATAGCGAAGAAAAAACTTCACCTCTTTTTTGAGGAGGGATAGGTCTTTCATCTTCTCTTCGAAGACCTGCCATTCCTCAATGGGGTAGGCCACCAAGCAACTGTCAAAGATGGTGATGATCAGCTGGTCACTGCCGTATTCCCGCTTCAAGACCTCCCTGAGCTTGGCAGGGACGCTTGCCCTTCCCTTGTCGTCTATGATGTGTTCAAATCTACCTCTGAACATTTTGCTCCACTTTATCCCACTTCATCCCACACAAATTATATCTGAAAAGACACCTTTGTCAAGCAATTTTTTCAACTTTTTTTAAAAAGAGAGGAGAAAATCAACAGGGTATGTTCAAAAACTGTGGAAAACTTTGTGAAAAACTCGTTAACTCCGCTATGTTAAAGGAAAATGAATAGATACCCGTTGTATATAAGGTATTAAAGAATAGTTCAAAGGGAATTAATCGGATGCTTCTTCTACCTCTTTCTTCTTGCCGAAGATCTTCGCCACCCAGATGCTAACCTCATAGAGGATCAAAAGGGGGCCGGCCATCATTAACTGCGTGACTACGTCTGGGGGGGTCAAGATGGCCGCAACAGCGAAGATGACCAGAATTACATATCTCCTGTTGCGGGCCAGCATCCGGGCATCGACTATACCGAGCTTGGCGAGGAAGAGGATGAAGAGGGGTAGCTCAAAGATCAGGCCGAAGGCGAACAAGAGCATGGAACAAAAGGACAGGTATTCCTTGAGCTTTGGCGCCGGTTTTATGAGGTCCGTCGCAAAGCCGAGGAAGAATTTGAAACCGATAGGAAAGACGACGAAATAGCCGAAGCCGGCCCCGCCGATGAAGAGAAAGGTTGAGAGGGTGACAAAAGGTATCACGTATCTCTTTTCATGGCTATAGAGGGCCGGCGCGACAAAGATCCAGATCTGATAGAGGATTAGTGGAGAGGCCAGGAAGATCCCTGCCAAGAGTGAGACCTTCAGATAGGTGAAGAAGGCCTCGGGGAGGCTGGTGTAGATCATGCTGGCCCCGGTAGGGAGGGTCTTTTTGAGGGGGATCATCAATAGCTGGAAGATCTCTTTGGAAAAGATGTAACAGATGCCAAAGCCTATCCCCACGGCGATCAAGGAGATGATCAATCTCTTGCGGAGCTCTTCCAGGTGTTCTATGAAGGTCTGTTTCTTCTCCTCCATCAGTTCCTAAGTCTGAGGACCTTTCTTGGCTTCGTCATCTTTATCTTCTTCCTCCTCGGCTAAGAACCTTTCTTTAAGGGCCTCCTCCAACTCTTCTTTATCTGGGATCTCTTTCTTGATCGGTTCGATCTCCTCCGAGATGGTCTCCTTTAAATCATCAGTGGCCTTGCGGAGTTCCCCCATGGTCTTGCCCAAGGATCTGGCTAGGTCGGGGAGTTTTTTCGGGCCGATCAATATCAGGGCAAGGCCCAAGATGATCAATAGCTCTGTCATACCTATACCAAACATCCCTTAATCCTTGCAGCAGGTTTGAGAAAAGGCTTAATGATATTAACATATAATTTCTCTTTCCACAAGGTTAACGGCTGTAAAAAAGGCGTTGAGGGGAAGCGGGGATTTTGTTATAGGTTAAACTTGGGGAATGATGTGAAACGCATAGAGATCGTCTCATGGGGCCTCTATGATTTTGCCAACACCATCTTTTCAGCCAATGTTGTCTCCATCTATTTCCCCCTCTGGGTGACCCAGGAGTTGGGAGGCGAAGATATCCATTACAGCCTGGCCATCTCCGCCTCCATGCTGACGGTGGCCTTGACCATGCCCCTTTTGGGGATCATGTCCGACAAGTGGGGCAAGAGGAAGCCCCTTCTGTTTCTGTTCACCTTGGCCTGTACATCCGCCACAGGGGGGCTGGGTTCTTTGGCTACCCTTCCCTTAGCCCTTGTCTGCTTTGCCTTGGCAAACTATGCATATCAAGGGGGGCTGGTCTTTTACAACGCCCTTTTGCCTGCGGTAACCGGAGAGGGGACAGTGGGGAGAGTATCGGGGCTGGGGGTAGGACTCGGTTATCTGGGGGCCATCTTAGGGGTGGTCATGGTCACCCCCTTTGTCTCCGGGAGACTTTGGGGCTGGGAGGTCCCCTTTCTCGCAGAGGGTGGAAATGTGGCTTCCTTTCTCCCCACGGCCCTCCTCTTTTTCTTCTTTTCCCTCCCCATCTTCCTTTGGGTAAAGGAGGACGGGGGAAGAAGGTTGTGGAAGGAGAAAGGGATCTGGAAGGCATTGATCAAGGTCAAGGACCATCCCCAGATCCTCAGGTTTCTCCTCGCCAGGTTTTTTTACCTGGATGGAATCAACACCGTCGTCATCTTTATGTCCATATACCTGGTGAAAATAGTGGGGTTCAGTGGGAAAGGTGAGGTGCAAGATTTCTTTATCGTCTCCACCGTCTTCGCCATTTTGGGAGGCATTGCTTGGGGCATGGTGACAGACCGCTGGGGCCATAAGAGGACCCTTTCCCTGGTCCTTTTGATCTTCCTCTTGACCACCACTATGGGTGCCTTGGCGGCGACAAAGTATACCTTTTGGGTCATCGGGCCCGTAATAGGTTTTGCCCTCGCCGGCGTGTGGACGTGCGACCGCCCTCTCCTCATCAGCCTCTCTCCCCCCGGGATGTATGGTGAATTCTTCGGCCTATACTCCCTCTCCGGGAAGCTCGCCGCCATCATCGGCCCCATCCAATGGGGGGTATTAGTGAAACTTTGTGAGCCCCTAGGTAGTTGGAAGTACCGTATCGCCATCCTCTCCTTGACCCTCTTTTTTGGCTTGGGCCTCCTGATCCTGAGAAGGCTCCCCCAGCGATAGCTTAGACCTCTATCCTCATCATATCATAGGCCAGGATAACCTCCCCTTGATATATCCTCTGACAGTCCCCTTTTATATCGGACTGGTCACAGAGAGGATAAAAGTGGGTGAGGATCAGCCTCTTACAACCTGCCTCATGGGCAATGCGGCCCGCCAGCGAAGGGGTGAGATGTCCTTTTACCTTCATCCCCTCCGGGAAGGAGGCCTCTAAAAGGAGGAGATCCGCCCCCCTGGCCAGCTCCACGATGTTGCGACAGTAATCGGTGTCACCTGAATAGGTCAAGGTCATCCCCTGGGGAGATTCTATCCGATACCCAACACTTTCAGGCGTATGCTCCAAGGGAAGTGTGGTGATCCGAATGTCCCCAAGGTCCATATCATCGGCGAGGACCTCTTTAATATGGATGCGGAAGGTCTCGGGTTCTACCCAGCCTCCATAGACCCATCTCAATCCCTCGAAGTAGTCCTGGAATCCTCTACCACCGATAATGAAGAGGTCTTTCTCTCTGGGGTCCTCCTTGTACTTGCAGGCGAAGATCAAGGGAACCAAATCAGCTACATGATCTGGATGGATGTGGCTGTAGAGGATGATATCCAAATCCTTATAGGTCACCCCTGCCTTTAACATCTTGTTCATGGCCCCTGAACCACTGTCCAGAAGTAAGGATTTACCGCCCGCCTTTATCAGGGCGGCTGGCGAGCCCCTTTTAAGGGAGGGCACCCCTGTTCCTGAGCCCAGGATAATTAATTCCATCTATGGTCACCCTCTATTACCCTCTATTGATTATTCTTCTCAAAAAAAAGTTGCCAAAAAAGCCCAAGGATTCATCTCATAGGATTCCAGCGGCCAAGGGGTCCGGTGGTCGAGTAAAATACACTAGAACCGCTCGGCTCGGCTGAGCTCGCCGCAAGCCCTAGAATCCTAGAACCCTTCATTTTGACCCCTTGAGCCCTTTCAACACCACCCCCTAAATTGGAGAAGGTCCTTATTTATTAACCCTAACATATGGAGGTTGCTTACTTCAAGGTGGTCAATAAGGAAAGTCCTGTGTAATACCTCAGTCTTGGTGGGATGGGTTTCAAAGGGCCTCTTGTCCCCGAGCGAAGTTGCTGGGAGCGGTGGGGCACCCACCGAGGGTGAGCAGGAAAGGTCCTCCTCCCCTGATAACTGAGGCATTACAGTCCTGTTAAATTTCCCCTTGAAAAATGGGGAGGAGGGAGATAAGATGTCCTCGTTTGTTTCCCTTAAAAAGGATACTTGTTATGCCATCCTCCCAAAACCGGAGAGAAAATCTTTCTATGCTTCGTCTCTCCCTTTTATATGAGTTTAACCAGGCCCTGACCTCGGCTAAGGATGCAAACTCCATCTTCCATAGCGCCATGGCCTTTTTGGAAGATATTCTAGAGACCAAAAATGGGCTGCTTGGTCTCTTTGATAGGACAAAAGAGGAGGTGATCGTCGAAGAGGTCTATGGGCCATGCCTACAGGGGCTGAAGGGAAACCGGTGCAAGGTGGATGAGGGAAAAAGTGGTGAGGTCATCCGTCTTGGTTGCCCCATGGTGATTTCGGACGTATTGAAAGAACCCCTCTTGCAGGGGGTGAATGAGGATATTCAGCGTTCTGAGCTCATTTTTATGTGCGCACCCCTGGGGTGGGGGGATATCTCTCTGGGTATCTTGGGGATAGATCACCCCCACCGTTCAGAAGGGGAGGAGGGGTTAAAATTATTGAGCACCGTCGCCTCCTTTATCTCCCCTGCCTTGGTGAGGATGCGCTGGGGTGAGGAGACATCTCTGGATGAGATCCTGAGGCGCAAATTGGGGGTGGCAGTCGAACGCATGGACTTGCAAACCGAGAGCCAGGGGAGCCTTATGGAAGATATCATCTCCCTGGTAGAGCGAACTCTTATTATTACCGCCCTGAAGAAGGCGGACTATATTCAGGTAACCGCTGCCCGCTTTTTGGGCATAAACCGAAACACCCTGCGCAAAAAGATCAAAGAATTGGGTATTTCTCTACCTTAAATCTTCGCGGCATACTCAGCTACCAGGTCCCCCACCTCGGCGGTACTATATCCCATTTCACCGGCCGAGAGGCCTTTTAGGTGTCCCTTTAATACCTGGATTACCGCCTCCTCTATCCGTCTGGCAGCCCCTGCCTCGCCCAAGTGATCAACCATCATCTGGCAGGCGCATATAGCTGCAAGGGGATTGATGATGTTTTTCCCCGCATACTTAGGGGCGGATCCCCCGATGGGTTCGAACATGGAGACTCCCTGAGGGTTGATGTTTGCTCCTGCCGCGATGCCCATTCCCCCCTGGATCATGGCCCCCAGGTCGGTGATGATGTCTCCGAACATATTGTCGGTGACGATGACGTCGAACCAATCGGGGTTTTTTACCATCCACATACAGATGGCGTCTACATGGGCATAGTCGGTCTTTACATCAGGATATTCTCGGGACAACCCTTGAAAGACCCTCTCCCACAGGTCGAAGGCATAGGTAAGGACGTTTGTCTTGCCGCAGAGGGTGAGCCTTTTGCCCTTTGCGCGCTGGCGGCAAAACTCAAAGGCGTATCTGAGGCAGCGTTCCACCCCTTTGCGGGTGTTGATGGATTCCTGAATGGCCACCTCGTCAGGGGTCCCTCTCTTCAAAAATCCCCCTGCACCGGCGTAAAGCCCCTCGGTGTTCTCCCTAATGATCACAAAGTCTATATCCTCCGGTCCCTTGTCCCTAACAGGGGTCTGAACCCCAGGGTAGAGCTTGACCGGCCTCAGATTTATATATAGATCGAGCTCAAACCTAATCCGCAAAAGGATCCCCTTTTCCAGGATACCCGGCTTGACCGCGGGGTAGCCAATGGCACCGAGGTAGATGGCGTCCATTTGACACAGTTCCTCCAGGGCAGAATCCGGCAGCATCTCCCCTGTTTTGAGGTAGCGCTCTGCCCCGAAATCGTAATAGATGAGTTCCACCTTGAACCCTTCCACCCCAGAGACAGCCTTGAGGACCTTTACCCCCTCCCCCACTACCTCTGGTCCCGTTCCATCACCTGGGATCACGGCGATCTTATATGATCTCTCCATCTATTCCTCCTCTAACAAGGGTCCTTTGAGCATGCCCTCCCGGACTATCTTCGGGGGAGTCAGTGTCAGATCGACTACTGTTGAACCTATCCCCGGTACTTTCCCCCCATCGATTATCAGGTCTACTTTATCTCCGAAGAATTGATAGAGCGTTTGGATATCGGTGAGATCTTCAGTCCCTGCAAGGTTGGCACTGGTGGAGGTGAGAGGGGTTTCCAAGGTCTCCAAGATCATCCTGGCGATAGGGTGGGAGGAGATCCTCAGACCTATCTTCCCTTCCTCCCACTGGACAGGGAAGGGAAGCCCCTCTTTGACCCGGAAGATGAGGGTTAGGGGACCAGGCCAATATTTCTTTATCAAGGTTTTTCCCAGGGGTGGGACTTCTTCGACCAGGGCCGCTAGCATCTGCAGATCCTTGATCAAGAAGGGAACGGGTTTGGCCTCATCCCTTCCCTTTATTTCATATAACCTCTTTATTGCCTCGGGGTAAAATGGGTTGGCCCCAAGACCGTAGAGGGTCTCGGTGGGATAGGTCACCACCCCTCCCTTCTTTATTACCTCCGCTACCTCTTCAATGAGTTTGGAAGACGGTCTTAGATGATCTATCATCAGGACCTTGGCCATCTTTCTACATCTCTCTGGGGAACTCTGATCCCCAAGTTTCTAAAAAGGTCATTCCGTATTCAGTTCTCTCTCCATCTCCTGCACCTGGAGGGCCATCTCCTCCTTGTATTCCAGGAGCTTCTCTCTCAGCTCCGGCCGGTGGAGGGATAAGATCTGCACCGCCAAGATCCCTGCGTTTCTGGCCCCAGAGCTTCCCACGGCCATGGTGGCCACTGGTACACCGGCAGGCATCTGGACAGTGGCCAGGAGGGCATCCACCCCTTTCAGAGGTGTAGAGTCGATAGGAACGCCGATGACCGGTATCACGGTCTCGGCAGCGATAAACCCGGCCAGATGGGCGGCCCCACCTGCGCCGGCGATGATGATCTGTAGGCCACGCCGTTGGGCAGATAGGGCGTACTCCCTCGTCCTTTCAGGTGAGCGGTGGGCTGAGGCTACGGTCATCTCATAGGGGACCTCGAAACGCCTTAAGATCCCTGCGGCCTCCTCCATTATGGAGAGATCAGAGGAACTCCCCATAACGATGCCTACCAATGGATTTTTCATGCCTCTATTCCTCCAGCCAGGAGAGGGCCTTTCTCCCTATATCCCTCCGGTAATGGACCCCTTCCCAACGTATCTTGGAGACGGCCCCATAGGTGATCTCTATGGCCTCTTTTATCCCCTTCCCCAGGCCCGTCACCCCCAGCACCCTTCCTCCGGCGGTCAGATATTTCCCGTCCTCAAAGGTGGTGCCAGCGTGAAAGATGCACACTCCCTTGATCCTCTCGGCCTCCTCCAGTCCTTGGATTATGTTTCCTTTTTCATAGGCGCCGGGATAACCTTGGGAGGCCATCACCACACAGATGGCGGCCTGTGAATCCCATAAGATCTCCAGGCCGGCGAGGTCTCCCCCGATACAGGCCTCCAAGATAGGGATCAGATCTCCCTTCATCCTCATAAGGATGGGCTGGGTCTCAGGGTCCCCAAAGCGACAGTTGAACTCCAAGACCTTGGGTGCCCCATCTTGTATCATCAGGCCGGCATAGAGGACCCCCTGATAGGGGTAACCTTCTGCAGCCAAGGCCTTGATGGTCGGGATCATGATCTCCTGCATGATCCGTTGGTGGACCTCCGGGGTAACCATAGGGGCAGGTGAATAGGCCCCCATCCCCCCTGTATTGGGTCCTCTATCATTGTTATAGATGGGCTTGTGATCTTGGGAGGAGGCCATGGGCAGAACCCTTTCACCATCGCTGAAGGCGATAAAAGAGGCCTCCTCCCCCACTAATCTCTCCTCTATCAACACCCTCTTGCCTGCCTCGCCGAATACCTTCTTAACCATAGTGCGATCCAAGGCCTCCAAGGCCTCTTGGACCGTCTCTGCAACCATAACTCCTTTCCCAGCGGCCAGGCCATCGGCCTTTACAACAATGGGCGGCCCCTTTTTTCTGATATAGGCCGCCGCCTCATCCCTGTCCTTGAAGACCCGGTATTCAGCAGTGGGGATACCGTATTGCTTCATCAAGTCCTTGGCGAAGGCCTTGCTCCCCTCGATCTGAGCAGCAGCCTTGTTTGCCCCGAAGATCTTGAGCCCCTCCCTTTGGAAGAGGTCCACAATCCCCATGGTCAAGGGGAGTTCTGGCCCCACCACTGTTAGCTCTATCTTATGGTCCTTGCAGAAGCGGGCCAACCCCTCTAGGTCGGTGGCCTCTATGTCGAGGCAGTGGGCTATTTGGGAGATCCCCCCATTGCCCGGAGCGCAATAGACCTCCGTCACCTGGGGGCTTTGAGAGATCTTCCAGACCAAGGCGTGTTCCCGTCCTCCACCTCCAATCACCAAGACCTTCATCCTTCCACCTTCACCGTGTCCAGATACCTGGCGATGACCCCGTCATAGTGGTGGGTGTGCCGGAAGGCCTTTTTCGCCAGCGCGAAGTTGGTCTTTAAGGAGATGGACCCTCCATGCTCCTTCAGCTCTTGGGCCAACTTGGGGTAGTCATCGGGATCGACCACCACTGTTACATCTCGGGAGTTCTTGGCTGCCGCCCTGATCAGGGTGGGGCCGCCGATGTCGATGTTCTCAATGGCCTCTTCAAGGGTACAGCCCTCCTTGGCCACAGTGGACTCAAAGGGATAAAGGTTTACCACCACCATATCTATAGGCTTGATCCCCTGTGCCATCATCTGGGAGAGGTGCTCCTCCTTGCTCCGATTCCCCAAGATCCCCCCATGGATCTTGGGGTGAAGGCTTTTTACCCTCCCCTCCAACATTTCAGGGAAACCTGTATAATCAGATACCTCTATCACCGGGATCCCCTTTTCCCTGAGGCTTTTGGCTGTGCCGCCAGTGGAGAGGATCTCCACCCCTAGATCAACCAGCCCTTGAGCAAACTCCACCACCCCCCTTTTGTCCGAGACACTCACCAAGGCACGACTTATCTTCCCCATAGATGACCTCCTTTATATAATTCAAGATGGATGTTGAGAAAGGGGTATGAGGCCCAAAACCAGATCCTTTGCTTCCTCCCTGTTGGGAGCGTAATCAACGCAAAAGAAGTGGGCCCGCAAGTTCTCGATGGTCTCCCTTATCATTTCCTCCATTGAACACTCCTTTCACCCCCTCTTTTTTCCCCCAGAGGATATCCTCGATCTTCTGGAGCAAGGCGAAGAAGGTTTCTCTATCCAGGGCACATATAGATACCCCCCCAAAGCGCTGGCAGACCTTCTCGGCAAATTCAGATCCCACCGTGTCCTCTTTGTTGAAGACCCGTAAAAGGGGGATGTGCCAGAGGTCCAATTCCTTTAACAGTTCTTCTACAGAGACCATTTGGTCCTCAAACCTGGGATTACCCATATCTATCACATGCAGAAGGAGATCCGCATCGTGCAGCTCATCCAACGTGGAGTGGAAGGCCCCCAGGAGGTCAAGAGGGAGATTTCGGATAAAGCCTACTGTGTCGGTGATGATCACCTCCCTCTCTTTGGGAAATCTGAGGCGACGACTGGAGGTATCCAGGGTGGCGAAGAGCTTATCTTGCACCTCTACCTCGCTGTTGGTCAAGGCGTTCAAGAGGGTGGACTTGCCGGCATTGGTATAACCCACAATGGAGACAATGGGGAGACCTTGTTTTAGCCTCTTGGTGCGTCTTTGCCACCTCCCTTTGCCCAGATGCTCTAGTTGCTTTTCCAGGTGATGGATCCTGTCCTTGATACGCCGTCGATCGATCTCCAACTTGGTCTCTCCTGGCCCCCTTCCCCCTATTCCACCCATCAATCTGGACATGGCGGTCCCCTTCCCTGTCAACCTGGGAAGGAGGTACTTCAGTTGGGCCAGTTCAACCCTCACCTTTCCATCTCTGCTATGGGCCCTTTTGGCGAAGATATCGAGAATGAGCTGGGTGCGATCGATGACTTTGAGGTCGGTCACCTCGGCGATAGCGTTTACTTGGGCAGGAGAGAGATTGTGGTTAAAGACGATGATGTCCGCACCCGATTGAAGCCCTTTTATGATCAGATCCTTGAGCTTACCCTCCCCCATGAGATATTTGGGGTGGATCTTCTTGGGGCGTTGCACCACCACATCGATGACCTCGAGGTCGGTGGAAAGGGTCAGCTCTTTTAACTCCTCCAGGGAGTCTTCAATGGGGTAAGGCCTCCCATGCGGAACAACGCTTACCAGAATGGCCCTCTCCTTGCCGTCCACCTGAAGGACCCCAAAACCCTTTTGGAGCTCATCCTCCAGGGAGTGGATAAAGTCGAGCAAGTTGAGGTTGAGGTCAGCGAGGCCTCTATACTCTTCCACCCGCCACACTCCCTCCTGTTCGTTCCCGGGCAGCAGGTATCCCAAAAAGACCTTTCCGGGAAGCCCCTGAGGATTTACTTCCAGGGCGGCCATGAGGTCAAGCCTTAAGAGGGCCAGGTCGGTGAGGTCATCCTGGGAGAGGTCCTCTCCCTTCAGGTGTGTGTGGATACACATCAATCCCCGGAGCCGGCCTCTCCCCCCCCGGTACCTGCTGAGGTCGGGGATGAGGATCTCTTTATCATCCCCGACAATGGTGAAGACGATCTCCCCTTTGCGGTTTATGATAATCCCTATCTGGCGCCTTATCTCCAGGGAAAGTTCAGTGAGGTAACGAGCAAGTTCAGGGGTAATGATAAGATGGGGAGGGACCCTCCGTCTGTAGACCCTTTCTAAGGCCTTTATCTGACTCGCTCTAAGGCCGTTGGTATTACCGTATACCTTTCTAATAAGTCCCCTCACGTTAATAGAAATCTTGTCTATATAAATTTAACAGATTGCCCCCTTGCTGTCAATGAGAGCTGTTTAATAGGTCAATCAATCATCCCTCTTCACTTTCTTCTTGAAGAAAATCGGTTCGTAGTTTAAACTTTTTTTGTGGGCAGGCCCAAAATTGTGGTGATAACTGGCCCTACCGCCAGCGGCAAGAGCGCCTTGGCATTGGAGGTGGCAGGGCACTTCGGGGGGGAGATTATCAGTGCCGACTCTATGCAGGTCTATAAGTATATGGATATCGGCACTGCCAAACCTCCTCTCGAAGAAAGGAGGTTAACAAGGCATCACCTCATCGATCTCCTCTACCCCGATGAGGCCTTTAGCGCCGCCCTCTTCCGAGAGGAGGCCCAGAGGGTGATAGCGGATTTGAACAAGAGAGGAAGAAGGGTAGTGGTGGGGGGAGGTACAGGCCTCTATATCAAGGCCTTGACCTCAGGGCTGATCAAGGGGGGGGAGGTGGATAACGCCATCAGGGAGCGGCTGCGATCGGAGGTACAAAAAGAGGGGAGGCAGCGGCTTTACCAGCGCCTGAGGGAGGTGGACCCGATTACCGCTTCCAAACTTCACCCCCATGATACCTACCGCATAATCAGGGCGCTGGAGGTCTATGAGAGGGTAGGTCGTCCCATTTCGGTCCTTCGTCAGAGGCACCTTTTCCAAGAGGAGCCGTATCGAGTGCTGAAGATAGGTTTGATCCTGGAGCGGGGGGAGTTATACAGGTGCATCGACCGGAGGGTCGATGAGATGATCCAGCGGGGGTTGAAGGAGGAGGTACGGCGACTCCTTGAGATGGGCTATTCCCCCTCCCTCAAGACGATGCAGGCCCTGGGCTACAAACAGATGGTAGAGCATCTCCTGGAATATTGTGACCTTTCCGAGGCCATTAGGCGCATAAAGAGGGACACCAGGAGATATGCCAAGAGGCAGATCACCTGGTTTACGGCCGATACCCAGATTTACTGGGCTGAATACCCCAGGGATAGAGACCTCATATTTAGGATGATCAAGGGGTTTTGGGAGAATTAAAAGGGTGAGGAGGTGTTATATTGAGGGGACCCATCAATATCCAAGATCAATTCCTCAACAGGGTGCGCAGAGACAGGATATGGCTGACGGTGGAGCTGATCTCAGGTGAAAAGCTTCATGGAACTGTTTCTGGATTCGACAATTTCTGCATCCACCTAAAGGGGAATGGAGAGCAACTGATTTACAAACACGCCATCGCCGTCATATCACCTATGGAGAGGGAGGAATAGGTTGCAGAAGGAGGAGCTCAAACGGATAGTAGAATCCCTCCTGTTCATCCATCCCCATCCCCTGAGCCTGGATAATATATGGAAGATAGTGGGGAATGAGGTGAAAAAGGGGGTGATCAAAGAGGTCCTTGCGGAACTCCTGGCCGAGTATAGGCAGATGGGGAGGAGTTTCCACTTGGTAGAGGCGGGACAGGGGTATCAATTCCGCACCAAGGCCGAATATGCCCCCTGGATTCAGAGGTTGAGGAAAACAAGACCGATAAAGCTCAGCCAAGCTGCTTTGGAGACCTTGGCCATTGTCGCCTACCGCCAACCCATTGTCAGGGCCGAGATCGAGCGGATCAGGGGGGTAGACTCGGGGTGGGTGTTGAACTCCCTGTTGGAGAAGGGACTTATCAAGATCTTGGGAAGGAAGGATGCCCCAGGCAGACCCCTGGTATATGGAACCACCAGACGATTTCTAGAGGTCTTTGGGCTGCGGGACCTGAAGGGACTACCCACCCTTCAGGAGTTGGAATCCCTTAAAGGGGAAGAGGGATAGCGGATGGTCCTGGTGCGGCTGCAAAAGGTCCTCTCCGAGGCAGGAGTTGCCTCTAGGCGAGGCGGA